>CAZZYE010000185.1:0-10493 GCA_964658145.1 uncultured Stigonema sp. | reverse complement strand
TATCAGCTGATTCAAAAAACGGTTTACCAGGGTCTGAGATTGTCCTGTACAGAACCTGATTTAAAGCGAACGACTCTGCTATGGCGATGCTTCAACTACCTTACAGAGTCTGTAGAGGGCTTCGTCTTTAAGTTCTTGTTCTAGACTTTTAATCCACTCTCTTGTGACACTCTTAGAGGAGTCCACCTCCGCAAGTTCAGTTTGGGGAGATAGGGTTGCGATCATCGTTCAACCTCCCGAACGGACTCGGCTATTTCTTCCAGTTTCCGAACGTATTCATCTGGTATCGGATCTGGTGACCACCTAGCCAAAGCGTGAAGCACCTGAGTAAACGAGAAACCTTGCCGCAATAATTCGTTCATCAGTTCAGCAACAAACTCGTCTAAAGCCTCGCTTTTAATGTCTTCTATCGCGTGCTTAATGGACATGGCTTTCCTCTTCGTTGTTTGCAACCGTGGGAACCGTGCCACGCACATGTGGTCTGAATGTCAAATTCACCCGCTGCCCCACAGGCAAGTTCGTTTTCGGCACTTGATGCTTCCATCCCTCCTGGCATCCAGGCATCATGAGGAGTAAACTGCCGTGTTCCAGCCAATAGTTCGCGATCGCACCCGAGGGAATTGACCGAATCTGAAATTTTCTAGCCGACCCCAGCGAAACGCTCGCGATTGCGGGTTTTGTCCCCATTGATGCTTCACTATCGCTGTGCCAGCCAATCGAGTCAAGTCCGTCCCGGTACAAGTTCCCAATAACGATGTTGAATCGATAGCCTGATAGGGCTTCAATCTTTGACCGCAACAAATCTAGGTCAGGCGTCCACGGTAGTGGGGTTAGGTGAACACTGCCTGAATATGTGTAATCACAGCCTTTATCCCCGTAAATCGTTTCCAGTCTGGGTACTGACAGGGTTTTACCCAGCATCTTAATTTGATTCTGTTTCCACTCCAGGCTTAAACAGTGCTGTAAAAGTGAATCTGCTTCTTCCTTAGAAAGGAAATCAGGGATGTATTGAACTGGTGGCGGTGGCGTTTCGTCATCGAATAGTGACATTTGGTGCATGGTGTTAATCCTTTTTTTTAGTGAGCGATAAACGAATCTAGAGCCTCGCTTTTAATGTCTTCTATCGCGTGTCTAAGGGACATAACTTTCCTCCCCAGAAGAGGTAGGGGAGCAGGGGGAGCAGAGGGAGAAATTTTTGCCTCCCTTGCTTCTCTGCCCCTCTGCCTCCCTAGGCAACGCATTGCCCCGATTCTGATTGCATCTACGGCAAGCTAGTCGTAAATTCTTAATCTTGTTACTGCCGCCCCGTGATAGCGGAATGTAATGGTCGATGGTGATTGTTTCTGGGGTGAGGGAAGTGCCGCACCAAAAACATTTCATCCCATACTTCTCGATCAGGTGTGGGCGTTTGCGCTTGTTATCCTTTGAGCTTGGGCGCTTGTGTAGGCGTGGGGAATTAACCCCTATGCTAGGTGCAGAGGGATCTGATATTGTGTGAACAACAGTCATATTTCCTGGATAGTTATGTGACTTCCCCGACGCTTGCGTGGAAACATTTGTCGGGGATTTAAAATTTCACGTCATTAGCGGCAAAAATCAACGCTGCGTACCAATGGTACGGCAGCTTTGCGGGGGGAAACTTCCCCCCGCAAACGTGCCTTAGTTACGCAGCGTTTTGTCAGGTTTAGCTAGGTGGGCAATTTTTTCGCTCCTCATTTCCTCCTCAGAATTTGCACCAAAAAGTTACGGGCGACATGCCCGTTGCTTGTGAACTACGCTATTAATGCTGACTACATAGAATCAATGCGTGTACTCACGCCTTGCGCCTTTTCCAGGTAATCAAATCTTTGTTTTTAACAGGCAAAAACCCATTGAGGGTAGCATTTAGTCGATGCGCCCAAATCTTCTCAAGATTAAGCCGCTCTCTTTCATTACAGACTTCTAATATTTCCCATTCAAAAGCCTCTTGACCATATTTTTGGTAGGAGTGATGTAGCGGCTTAGAGGTATGTCCTCCATTTTTGAGCATATTAAAGTGTCCATCAATTCTTTTGTAAACATTGACAGATGCCCCCACATAACACTCTCCAGTAACTTTATTTTTGATTACGTAGATGCCACAAATTTTAGGACAACCCTCGAATTCGTTATATGAAGGCTTTAGTGTATCAACCCAAAACAACTTCCGTTTATAGGATATTTCTGGGTAAAGATTTAAAGGAATAGCTTCTAATATTCCCCACCAAAACACCCCGTCCCCATAGGTTCTCCAATCATCAACAATCTTGTTGTGATGATTTGAGTACCATCTTCCTTCGTTTAAGAACAGTCTAATGGTTTGCCACTTTGTCTCAATGTCTTTGGCAATACCAATAAAGCGATCGCCCGTGGCAGAACAGTAAATTGAGTAAACACCTGCTGTCATACTGCTTCATCTGGTGGTAGTAAATGCAGATGAAACCTCGATTTGGTTTTTTCTTGAACGGAATTGGGCTTCTCTTCTGAACTGTTGGATTGAAGAGACTCCATAAAAACTTCGTTAATTCGCTTGCGGCTTTTTCTTTGTGGAATATCTTCTGGTTCTCTCATGTCAAACAAGTCTCCAATGTTTTTTCCAAAATAGTTACACAGGTTTTCAACCGTGCCAACGTCAACACGACTGAAGTTATTTGTGAATAATCTGTTGATGGTGGTTATATCCAACCCTGTGTCTTTTGCAAGCTGTCTTTGAGACAACTGCGGATCTTTTTCTGCCATCAACACAGCTAGGCGACAGAACATTTTTTTCATGCCTCCATCGTACCGATGTACACAAGCTATCACAACTTATGAGGTAGTGCAAACAAAATATGCATAAAAGCAAACTAAATATGTTTTAACCCTTGACACTCGCAGGGGCTACCGCATACACTTGTATGCAGAAGAGCAAACAAAATTTGCCAAAACAAAAGGCGATCGCCTACTTTCCACGGTTGCGATCGCCCTTTGTTCCAGTTACCCACAAAGATAACTATCCATGAACCAAGTATACACCCTTGAACAGCTACTCGCTTTCAACCGCCCCCAACTATGGCAGCTTTGCCGTGAACGAGGCTTGAAATGCTATCCCAAGTCCGTTGATTGCGTAGAAGCAATCTGGAATAAGCAGCAGTCAGTTGAAAAGGTTGCTGTTGCCGAAATCAAAGTTGACCCTGAAGCAGTTGCCCAAACAGAGTTAGAAACTCAAATTACTGATCGGGCAGAAACCGTAGCCCCTGAAATCACCACAGTAGAAATCAGCTTCTTTGATCACGAAGTCTACGCCCTCGGCAAACAAATTGCCAGCATCACCTACTCTATGGATGACTTTGCAACCCAACGCTGGGTAGTGATGGTGGGTGAAACCGAAATACACCGTGCTGACGCCTGGGCTAAATGTCATTCGTACATCGCTTGGCATTACAAGCAAGGCACTTTACCAACAGCTTTACGTGTCGAAACAATATCGCCTGAAATTGAAATAGACTCTGACTGTGACCCCGACTTCGGCGTACTCTACCGCGTCTGGGGCGGAAGCATTGGGATAAAGATGCTAGGTACCTTCTACCACGCTGCCGCCGACGACAAGTGGGTAGCCCAGCCCACTCATAGCTCTGAACGTCCACGATGCAATACAGCAGCAGAAGCACAATTATTTATTGTTGGTCAGCACAGCGAGAAAACTAATTTAGATAGGCTTCTAGACAAGCCATTTGATGAGCTAACTGTACCGGAATGGGAGTTAGTAGCGCAGAACAACGCGGATCTTAGTCGCCAGTTAGAACTTGCTTACACAAGCAGCAACTTCGGTTGTTACAACCGCGCTGGTGCTGAGGTAAGGGGCAATGAATTTATCCAAAAAGAACGCCGTCGGATCGCGTCTGGTGAATTGGTGATGGTGTGCTGTGACATTGCTGGGATGGGTCGTAGAAATTCAGAAATTGGGGAGAGGTCGGTAAATAACGCGATCGCCACAAGTTTAAAAGAGATTCAAAGTTGGCGCGGCGTTCATTTCCTTTCTCAACTCAACTCCGGTGACGAGTTTGTGTTTGTGGTAGACCGGGTGGATGCAGCAGGCATTGTCCCTCGCATGGACGCACTGTTTAAGAGCGCTGGGTTTGAAGGCATCTACGGTGCTGTTGAGCCAATTAACGACGACTACATCAAGAGCGCGAACGATGGAATGGAGCTTGTTTACAAACTGAAACAGTTCGCGCACATACTGTAGGGAATTGTTCGCCTAGGGTGGGCACTGCCCACCCTAAATATAAGTTTTAAATCAGAGGCAACATGCAAGAACTCATTAAAGCCTTAATCAAAGCCAAAGCTGAATTTAGTCCAATCCATAAAGACCGAGTTAACCCGCACTTTAAGCACAAGTACGCGACCCTAGACGCTGTGCTGGATGCGGTTACCCCAGCCCTTGGTAAGCACGGGCTAGCAGTTGTTCAAACCACTGCCCTATCCGATGGTAAAACCGTTCTTCAAACTCACCTTTACCATGAGTCTGGGGAATGTCTCACCAGTGTTTATCCTCTACCAGAAATCAGTGATTCGCAGAAGTTTGGTGCAGCGTTAACTTATGCTCGTCGTTATGCACTGTGCGCCATTCTTTGTGTGACTGCTGACGAGGATGATGATGCCAACAGTGCTGTCAACACGCTCAAAAAACAAAACAATCCCAATCAATATAAGGTAAACACAATCTCAGCTAATAGCAACGGAGAACACCCCAACAACAGTCGTGTTAGGGCGGTTCGCCAGCTGCTTGGCATTGATGGTAAAGCCGTTCTGGAATGGCTCAGAACGAACAAGCTTGTTAACTCCCCCGCCGAATTAGAAAGCCAACAAGTGGCGGAGCTAATTAGTTGGATGGCGATGCAGTGGGCAGATGCTCAATTCGTGGATAGTAGCAGTTTTGCTCATTACATGGATGCTGCAATTGCTCAGGGCGAGAAGGAACTGGATGCAATTAAACAGTGGATGCAACATGTTCAGCACCAGATTGCCCAACAAGCTCATGTTGTTGAGCATGAGGAAAGACTGCAAATTGCGCTCTAAGACGAGTAGCAGTGTCGCCATTCTCCCGCTCATGTGGGAGCGCGGCTATTTTTTGTAACTGTTGACAACATATGAGTAATTTGACAGTTTTTCAATTTGAGCAAAATGAAGTCCGATTTGTTGGCACTGCTGACGACCCCTGGTGGGTTGCAGCAGATGTTTGTGCAGTATTGGGGATTAAAAATATCGGGGACGCGCTCAGCCGTCTTGATGACGATGAGAAAAAAGATGACATCGTTATTACCGATGCCATCGGTAGAAGCCAAGCTGTATGGTGCATCAACGAATCTGGACTGTATTCCCTCGTTCTCACCAGCCGCAAACCACAGGCAAAACGCTTTAGAAAGTGGGTAACGTCTATTGTTCTCCCCAGTATCCGCTCATCTGGTTCTTACGCTCTAGCCCAAGAACCAAAAGAACCGCAAAACGCCCTCACACCTGAAAAACCTTCTTTGCAAGAACTGTCTGATTTTTACGAACTCACTCTGGCTAAAGCCGGAATAGACCAAAGAATAGTAGCATCCGTCAAAATTAACGGCATGACGCGATACTATCCTGCGCTCACGGAAGCAGGGGAAATCGGTAAATCAGCTTTGTCAATCCCAATCGAAGCTGAGTTGGTTCGCCCAACAGTGCTAGGTGAGAAGTTGAGCGAGATAACTGGAGAAAACTGGACTGCAATCCGAGTTAATAAACTGCTTCTCGATCAGGGTTTTCAAATCAAGAACCCCGACGGCAAGAATCCTGCTTACCTACCAACCGAGAAAGGGGACGTATACAGCCAGTTAGTTCTGGATACTGCAAGGGGACGAGATAAAACCATCCAGTCTCTCCAATGGCACTTGTCTGTGTTGGAAGCATTGGAAATGAACGACCACTGACTGGATGAAGTTTTGCCTTGCACCTTTGTCCCAAATTGGACTTACCAAGACATGGACGAGCATGGGATTCAAATACTGCTGCGAGTGGATCGAGAACTGGCGCTACAACGGTTTCTGAACGACCACTTTATCCCTCTGTTATCAGAACGCGGCTACACCTTACGGCACTTATTACAGGCTCTTGGTAGTTGGGCTTTTGACCTTGAAGATAAGAGGATCGCAAACCACCTACTTGATGCCGTAGCCCACATTGCTCACGAACAAACTGTAAATGTTAATCATGACACAACACATCACTCTTCCCAGCACTTGGACGCCGCCTAAATACCGCTTCGGTCAGATGGTAAAACAAGGGCAAATCGTGGGGATGGAATATTATCCACCAAGTAGCTATCGCGCTTCTGTTCACGGCGAAGGCTGGATTTATTGGATATTACTTGACCCCAATTCTGACGATACTGAAAGCTTTTCTGAAGCTAGCCTTAGACCATTAAACCCAGAAGAATTGCACACCCTGATCACTTTGGAAATCAAGTCTCACACCACAAGAGTGGCTGCACTTAAAGAGCAACTTGAGCAAGCAGGCGAGGGAACACAAGATGGAAAATGAAAGCATTACTGCCATACGACACGCCTTGCAGGATTGCCGCCATGAAGCGCTCACCAAATTTATAGGTGAATTGATCCCCCTTCTGAGGCAAGAAGGTTACACATACGAGGACTTGTTAATTGCTTTGACCAATTGGACAGACCAGCAACTGGGGTTTCGGGAAGCGGTAAAGCACCTAGAAGATGCTGCATCTGTTGTTCATGAAGTTTACAAACTTTGACAAATGAAAAGAAAGATTGTTGTGGGTGCTCTAGCACTCCTATTCTCGACTGGTTTCTTCAAGCCTGCCCAAGCTAATCCCATAGCTGCGCCAGCATGTAAGGATATGCCTTCGTGTGGCGTGGCTGGTGTAGTAATCGGCACTGAAATCATTGGCGGTGTGTTGTATTATCTTGTAAAAACCACATCTGGTGTAGTACACAAGGTACGATCTAAACAACAGCAGATACCAGCACATAGAAGCTACGAAGAAAAACTTTCAACGTCAACTAGTTCGACTAGGTGTTATGACCTTGCAGAAGAAGAGACAGCAAAAACGGGTAGAACTTGGAGAGTAAAATCTAATTTACCTGTGAGAGGTACAGGAGGAGTATCTAAACCAGGACATCTTTTACAGTGGGAGTGCGTAATTACGGATGAGCCAGAAAGATAGGAGGAAAATCAATGTTTCTATATTTGACAAAAAAACAGAGTATGTTCATTCTCGTTTATCCTAGTAGTCAAAAAATAGAGGTTGACCATTTTTTACGCCCTATCGACTTCAAAGACCCCCTAAAGTTAATAGGAACACATTGTATAGACTCTACTATTGTTAGTGAGACTACGTCGTCTACAACTATCCGATACTTTAAGTCTCCTCAATTAATACGAGAGGTAGAGCTAGTTAAGCTAAGCGAGAAAACAGAAGATTATTTTGCCGAAACAATAAACAAGCACAAGGAGTTTCTTGACCAAAGTAAAGTAATACAAATACTAAATCTGTACTGCGCCTTCGATGATGCTATTGCTGCCCGTCCCGAAGAGGATTTAGTCGTAGCAGAAAAGATAGCAATAAAGGCTTAGGCGATCGCTCTTGTCGCGATCAGAAAGGTCATCCCCTCACCTCGCATTCCCCAAATAACCAAAAACATTTGCAGCAACACCCCCTGACCGCTGGTTAGGGGTTTTTGTGTGCTAATTACAACATAAAAATCAGAGCGATCGCGCTATCGTGTGGATGCGAGAACCTAAGCGCAGTTGCTCATTTCTTCTAAACGAGTTACACGCGCTTGCAAGTCAGCGATTGCACCCTTAACACCGTCAGGGTTAACCTCTTCCAGATACCGTGCTATGGCTTCTCGAACAACATCTGCTTCCCGAAGCCCACTGGCTTGAGCTATAAGTTGGATTTTTCGCTGCCACTCAACAGGAACCCTCGTACCAACCATTGGTGATACTGCCATCACAGATATACCCTTTGCTCACGCTTTAGTACAAGAGTAGCAGAGAATTCTCTCATTGATAGCAGTGTTATCATGGTTTTGTCAATCCATTAGTTTGATGAGTAATGAGTAATAACATGGGCGTACCAGTCACCCAACCTGCTGCGATGTGGAATAAGCCTTTGAATGTAAATTTCAAAGACTTGTTTAAATCTCTGAGCAAAGGCGCTATACATGGTGTTGCAGGTAATTTAGGTAGTGTTGCTATCGATTTTGTGGACCTTACAGCAGCACTCGGTTTAGCAAAAAAACCTGAAAATTTTGCCTGGTTACTGATTTATAGCTCTTTGATACAGGCAATGTTTAGCTTGGCAGATGAAAATACAAGATTACTGAAAGTCAATCAAACTAATCGGGAAAAACTATGCAATGACTTAGACCGGGTTCTGAAAGAAATGCAATTAACTATTGACCAGGATTTTTTTAAGCGACCCAAAGATTCGCCTATTGTTAAAGCGATCAAAACCCCTTTTACACAGTGGTTAGAAGGCATTGGGTTTAGTAAAGCTTCGGCGCAGACGATCAGTAATCGATTACCGACCTATTTTGTCTATGCTTTGAATGAAGAATGGGCAAGACACCATCAAGATTATGCATTTTTAAAAGAAACGCTGGATACTCCCTTTACTCAAGCAGGTGAACGAGAACAAGCATGGTTCCGTTATTTTGCAAAATTGCAAAAACAGGTTGATGAACCAATGCTTTTGGAAGCCTTCAGTTTGAAACAAGTTTATGTTCACTTGCGCGCATACTTTAAACTCAAAATTGAGGGACAAAAGAACGAGGAATCTGAAGAGAGGATAGCAGAAGATAAACAACATAGGTGGGTAGTTGTTGATCTGGCAGATGAACTGCGAGTTTGGTTAAACAAGGCTGATCGTAACGATGCTATTCGGATTATTAGTGGTGGGCCTGGAAGCGGCAAATCTTCCTTCGCTAAAATTTTTGCAGCAAGTCTGGCAGAAAAAGAGATTCCAGTCTTATTTATTCCATTACACCATTTTAACCCATCAGATGATTTGGTTGATGCAGTAGGTAAATTTGTGAGTCTTGATGGTTTTCTTCGCCATAACCCTCTGGATCAAGATACTGGTGATTCACGGTTACTAATTATTTTTGATGGATTGGATGAGCTAGCCATGCAAGGAAAAATTGCTGCCGAGGTCGCCCAACAATTTGTGCGTGAAGTACAGAAAAAAGTAGATAGATTAAATCAAGATAAAACTCGCTTACAAGTTTTGATTAGCGGTCGGGAATTGGTGGTACAGGCGAATAACAGTGAGTTTCGCCAGCCACAGCAGATTCTGCATATTCTGCCCTATTTTGTAAAAAATGATGAAAGGAAAGTTTACGTTGATACTGACAATTTGTTAAACGACGATCAACGGCAGCTTTGGTGGCGAAAATATGGGGACATAAGTGGCAAAGGATACACTGGATTACCACAAGAGTTGAACCAAGATAATGATAATCTCATTGAAATTACATCTCAACCACTATTGAGTTACTTAGTGGCATTGAGTTTTGTCGAAGGGAAATTAAAATTTTCTGCAGAAATTAATTTGAACATTGTTTATGCAAATTTACTCCGAGCCGTTTATAACAGGGAATGGGCGGGTTATAAACATCCGTCACTTCAAGGAATTGAAGAAAAAGATTTTGTCCGCATCTTAGAAGAAATTTCACTATCCTCTTGGCATGGAGATGGAAGGACTACAACCGTTGCAGAAATTCAAAGTCATTGTGATAACAGTGGGTTAACAAAACTTCTAAAACTATTTCAAGAAGGTGCACAATTAGGCGTAGCTCGTCTTTTGATTGCCTTTTATTTCCGACAGAGTGGGTTGAAAGAAGGTGAGAAAACCTTTGAATTTACCCATAAGACTTTTGGTGAATATTTGACAGGAAGACGCATTGTGCGGGAAGTTAAACTTATTCATAAAAAACTGGAGGAACGCCAGAATGACCCAGATGAGGGATGGGATGAAAGAGAGGCTTTGCAAAGGTGGGCAACTCTTTGCGGTGCATCCGTTATGGATGTCTACCTTTTTAATTTTGTGTCGGATGAAATCCGTTTGCAGGAACCAACAGATGTGGGTCATTGGCAGCGAACATTATGCCATCTTATAGGTTTTATGTTGCGTCATGGAATGCCGATGGAACGCTTGAATCCCAGACCTAATTTTCAGGAGGAAAATCGGCAAGCACGCAATGCTGAAGAAGCTTTGTTGGCAGTATTAAATGCCTGCGCGAGAGTGACTGAGAAAGTTTTAGAGATTAAATGGCCGTCTTTTGAAGCTTTTGGTGCGTGGATTGCAAGGCTTCAAGGTCAACCAACAGGATCTGAAAATGTGCTCTCCCTTGAATGTTTAAGCTTTTTAGATTTACAAAAAAGTATTCTACTTTTGAGAGATCTTTACAATGCGAATCTTAAAGGCGCTA
>CAZZYE010000184.1:0-10513 GCA_964658145.1 uncultured Stigonema sp. | reverse complement strand
TATGAACAAGGGGGACAAGGGGGAAAAGGGAGAGATGTTCGCGAATCATTTAGGATTGCTATAAGATAATTTACCTGCCGATCACCTCTGTAGAGACGCGAAATTTCGCGTCTCTACACGTTTGCTATCCACCCCAACAACCCGACACCGAACCGTATTGGGAGCCAGAATAGCTTTTATGCGACGTAACACCACTAGTAAATGACTCTTTAGTCATAGCCGCCCTTGATGGGCAAAATCATGAAAAGAAATCATTATCGATATTCAAACGCCAATCCCCTTTTGGTAGGGTTCTCCTGAACGCCAGTCACCGTAAGTTTCGAGAAACGCCACATAAAGCACCACAGTTTCTTTCGGAGAGAAGGGAAACCCTCCGAAAGAACTGCTTGCTGGATGCGATGCTCCTGTACAGACGCGATTAATCGCGTCTCTTCTGAGTACAGACGCGATTAATCGCCTCTCTCCTTACAAAATCAATTTTGCGGTAATATAAATGTACTATTTGTCGGGATTTGAGGTAGTCCGTATGGATCTATGTCAGAAAATGACCAGAATGCCCGTTTCCGGGAAGCTTATGCTACCTTGCTATCAATGAATTCACTATCATCGCCAGAGCCACTATACCCAAAATAGCCATTAATCCCGCAGGCATAAACTTGCGTGTTTTAGCAAGTCTAAATGCAAAGAAAACTATTAAAATAGCGGTGACGATCGCTGCTAAAATCAAACCCCAAGTGTGTCCTTGAAGTTGGACAACAGCCGCGAACATCAGTAATAAACCGCTGATACTACCACTGATGATTGAAACTTGGCTACTTGCTTTATGGTAACCAATAGCACCACCAAGAATTGCTAAAATGCCGTATACGAAAGTGGCAACAATACCTAAAGTCATTGTTAGAACCTATGTAGATTTTAATTTTGCTGCAAGTGTCAGCAGACAATTTACCATAGCTATTTAGCTACACAATTGGAACCGTCAATGGATAATCAAGCGATTGCAAAGATCCAATTCCTCCAGCGCCAAGCAGCTTCCCTTTTACTCTACCAATCTGTCCTTCAAGGTGAAGTAGGGATCGCATTTCTTGACCTGTTGCAAGCTCTACGTTACACTGATGCCGATGCGCTGCTTTGCCTCCAAGCCTACGGTAGCTACTTCAAGTGCTTGGCTGCGAGAAATCAAAACTGGGAGGAATATCTAATTACTCAAATCGAGAAAGCTGATAATCCCTTTACTCGGCTAGCTCAACAGGTAGAATTTGAGAATTTGCCTCCATCTTTAGTAGCAGCAGCTGAACATGATTTACAAGCGTTGCAAAGCCTTTATGAATGTAGCAGCGCTTGTTTGAGTGAGTGGGTGCAAACCGTAGCCCATTTGCCTGTTTCACCAGTAATATGGTATCAACAACAAGATGGGGTAGGAGTAGAGATGCAATTCATCGCGTCTTTACAACAGTTAGAGAATTGGGCTGATGCTGTAGAAGATTTGGTAGCTTATTATCGGCAATTTGGCACAGGTTTATTTGCAGAGTATCGGGCTGTGCGCTGGCAAGCTGGATTTATTGGCATCCGGTATTCCGATCCAGTGAAGTTGAGTGAACTGGTGAGTTACGAGTCTCAGAAAGAAACTTTGCAGAAAAATACAGAATTTTTATTATCGGGACTCTTAGCACTGCACGTATTACTTTACGGTAGTCGTGGTTCGGGAAAATCTTCTTTAGTGAAAGCTTTATTGAATGAGTATGGCGATCGGAACTTACGCTTAGTGGAAGTAGCAAAATCTGAATTGAAAGACTTACCAAAAATTGTGGAACAGTTACGGGGACTCCCACAAAAATTTATCATCTTTGTCGATGACCTTTCTTTTGAAGAAGATGACGACGCATTTAAAGCACTTAAGGTAGTTTTAGAAGGCAATTTAACCGCACGACCGCAAAATGTTGTGGTATATGCTACTTCTAACCGTCGCCACCTGATTCGAGAGTTTTTTGCAGATAGACCAGCTGCTAGGGACAATGATGAAATTCATGCATGGGATACGATGCAGGAGAAGCTTTCGTTTAGCGATCGCTTTGGTCTGACCTTAACTTTTGAACCTGCAGATCAAAAAACTTATTTACAAATTGTCCGGCATTTAGCAGCACAAGCTGGAATTAATATAAAGCAAGAAGATTTAGAATATCAAGCTTTACAATGGGCAACTCGTCACAATGGTCGCTCTGGACGAACTGCACGGCAATTTGTTGATTTCTTGAAAGCTGACGTGACAGTTTTTGGTTCACAAAACTATGCAGCTAACACGTAGTCATCATGCTCTTTGAGCAATAATTTGAGTTTTCATGACTTCAAAAAATCCTTATTCTGACAACTTGGCGATGCTAAAAACAAGCAATATGCAATCAGGAACGATCGGCAATAGATTTATTATAGGTATAGTTGCCTTTGGCGTGAGTTTTGGTCTTAGTCTCGTCCTAAGCTGGGATTTTAATAAAGCCTTTCTCACAGCTTTCATTACAGTACCTGCAACCTACTTAGCAGCATTATTTGTCGATAAACGACGAAAAGATTATCAAATGCTAGTTTTAGATTCTCTTCAGAGACGAATTAAAGAGCTTGAGGGAATGAAGTTCCATATCGTCTCAGAAATTAATCAACTCGAAGATCATCGGGCTGGATTATATGCAGAGTCAAGCCAACTACAAAATCAAGTAGCAGAACGCCGTAACCAAAGAGAAAGTCTAAATCGAGAGTTAAGTGCTTTCGTTGGAGAAAAAAAGCAGTTAGAAGCAGAAATTAGCTATCGGCAGACTGAAATCCGCAATCTCCAAAAAAATCAAGTAGAACTGAATAATTCCTTTTCGGCTTTAGCAGCAGAAAAACGTCGTCTTGAGTTGAATTGCAATATATCTCGAGCTGAAATAACCCAGTTGCAAACTCGCATTAGCGAACTTCTAAAGCAAAGGCAAGAACTGGAAAGTAATTTAACCTTACTAAATAGACTCAAGCCTCAACTAGAAGAAAAATTATATGAACTACGAGGTGAAATTCAAGATCTAGAAATTCAGGAAAACAAGCAAAATAAATTAATACTAGATAAAACCTCAGAAAGGAAAAATATAGAAGCCAGCCTGAATTCCTTACAAACTACATTAACAGAACAACAAACAGAACTAAAAGAGTTACAAGAACAAGTTGTATTATTGCAAGAGGAACGTGACGAATTGCAAAGCAAAATTTGGGAATTATTCCAACAAGTGGAAACCCTAGATCTGGAAACTATACCTGATAAAATACAAGAAAATAATAATTTACTTCCTTTCTCTGATTTGATTGATTCTAAAGAATCAATAGATACTTTAATCGAAGCAACGAAAAATTTGCCTGAAGAATGGACTAAACTTTTGGAGCAGCTACTAGGCTACGAAATTCAGGTATTAAAAGCCTTGCTAGAGCAAGAAAATCCTAGTTCTGCTTTGAAAAAGATTGCAGAAGAAAATATTACCATGCCAAATTTATTAATTGATTCTATAAATGAACGTGCTAATGATACTATTGGTGAATTGATAATTGACCCGTGTTCTCAACCTTTAAAAAATTATCCAGAACATACCATAAATATCAAAAAAATGATTGCCGTATATGAAGACTTAATGGCTAGACAAACTTCATCAAATTAAACTGCGGCGCTAATTTATGAGATTATACCGCTTCTCGGTTGTGTGCAATACGTGGTGTAGAGACGCGACCGATCGCGTCTCTACATTTATTTTTTGAACATGTATGTGATTCAAATGAGAACAGCTATAGTCAACAGTCAAAAGGGTATAATACTCTAAACTGTTGATTCTTAATCCATGACTCCAAAATTGCGCAGCATTGCAAGCGAAGCGCGGCAACCTATGGCTCCCAAATCGATAGCAATGCCCACCCTCAAGCTAAAATAAGGTGATGTGAGGTGATCTTAATGGCAAAGCTCAAAATCTCGAAAAAAATATCCACGGCTTTAATAAATTCTCTTAGTGCGGGGGTAGTGCCAAGAGTAGGACTAGAACACATAGCAGTAGGTCGGGAACAAGAACTGAAAAGCCTATTACAAAATCTTGATGATATAGCTGAAGGAGTAGCAGCGTTTCGCTTCATAATAGGTAACTACGGTTCGGGCAAAAGCTTCACTCTACAACTGATGCGTAACCATGCTATAGAGCAAGGTTTTGTAGTTGCTGACGCTGATTTATCTCCTGAACGCCGACTGGCTGGAACAAACAATGAAGGTCTAGCAACCTATCGAGAATTAATGAGCCGCCTTGCCACAAAAACTCGTCCTGATGGTGGTGCTTTAGTTTCAATTTTAGAAGGATGGATTAACAAAATTCAACAAGAAGTCGCCAAAGAAACCGGAATGCGTCCTAATGACGAAGGTTTTGATGACAAAGTTGAAGCAAAAATTAGGGAAGTCGTTCAGTATATTGAAGACTTGGTTCACGGATTTGATTTTGGTAGCGTCGTGATTGCTTATTGGCGCGGCTATCGATTGGATGATGATGCGTTGAAGGGTGCTGCCTTGCGGTGGTTGCGAGGAGAATTTAGCACTAAAATTGAGGCAAAAGCCGCCTTGGGAGTACGTGTAATTATTGATGATGATAGTTGGTATGACTACATCAAGCTCTTAGCTAAGTTTGTGGCTGAGATTGGCTATAAGGGAATTTTAGTCTTGGTTGATGAAGCTGTGCATTTATACCAAATATCTACTACAGTTACTCGTGAAAAAAATTATAACAGATTGCTGGGAATTTTCAATGACATTATGCAGTGCAAAGCAGAGCATCTTGGCATTGTGATCGGTGGAACAACAAAATTTTTGGAAGACCCAAATCGGGGGCTTTTTGCAGATGCAGCTTGGCGACGACGCACAAAAGAAAGCCGTTTTGTCACCCAAGCTGATGTTCAGGAATACTTGGGACCTGTACTCCGGCTTAACCCGCTTACTCAAGAAGAAATCCTCACACTTTTGCTCATATTAGCTGAGGTACATGCTTTAAACTTTGGTTATAACCAAGTTTTGACGATTGGTGATTTGAAAGAGTTTGTGCAAGAAATTGTCAATCGCTTAGGTGCACAAGCATTGCTGACTCCTGGCGAAATTGTGCGGGATTTTATTAGTGTGCTAAATATTCTTTACCAAAACCCGAAAATTTCTTTTAGTAAACTCATTCACGGTAGTAATTTTAAACCTACGGCTGTGGGTAAAGATGCAGGTGTGGATGAGGGCGATGTAGCGGAATTTACTTTATGATTAACGAACCGCAGAGGCGCAGAGGAGCCAGCGCTGTAGGAGGGTTTCCCTCGGTAGGCGACTGGCGTGACGCAGAGGAAAGAAATAGGGAGAGAGTTGCAGCTCATAATATCCTGCACCACCGCCTTGTTGCGAAAATCAAAGCAACAAAAAGCTTATGATTTAGTAGGGTGGGCACTGCCCACCAGCCCTGAGGAGGAGAATGTGTACCGCTTTGACGTGCGTGGTGCGTTACACAGACAAAACCCACCTTCGCGGGTTTCAAACCCTTGATTTTCTGTGAGTCCGCGTAGGCGGACTTGGTTTGTATAGCCGCGACTTACAGTCGCCAGGGGTTGGTGCAAGATCTGAGCTAGTATTGCTGATAATGGACCAGGAATACCGGAGGAGTTTAAACAACGGATATTTGACCCCTTCTTTACGACTAAACCCATTGGTATAGGGACGGGTATGGGGCTAGCAATCAGCTATCAGATTGTGACACATAAGGACTGCGGCTCACTGCAGTATGTTTCGGAGCCAGGGAATGGAACTGAATTTGTGATTAAAATTCCCCTGAATTGTGATTCTTAACACAATTCTCTGGCGCGATCGCCCGTCTGAAGGAGTGCGGCGATCGGAATAAATAGCGAGGGAGAACAATTGATGCGTTTTAGACTAGAATTCCGCTATCTAGTAATAAGCGATCGCATGTTTTCCAGACTCGCCCCCTTTATCCAAGAATATATATACAATCACAACTGGACTGAATTACGACCAGTCCAAATAGAGGCTTGTCAAGTTATTTTTAACACAGATGCTCACTTGCTGATTACTGCTGGAACTGCTTCGGGGAAAACAGAAGCTGCGTTTCTGCCAATTTTAACTTTATTACATGAAACCCCCGCCGCTACCATAGGAGCATTATATATTGGTCCGATTAAAGCTTTAATTAATGACCAATTTGAACGTCTTAATGATTTACTGAAAGAAGCCGATATCCCGGTTTGCCACTGGCACGGTGATGTTTATCAAAGTCATAAAAATAAGCTGATTAAAAACCCTAAAGGCATTCTGCAAATTACACCGGAATCTCTAGAAAGTTTGTTAATTAACAAAAATCATGACTTATTGCGTTTATTTGGTGATTTGCGGTTTGTCGTCATTGATGAAATTCATGCTTTCATGGGTTCGGAACGCGGTTGTCAGATTCTTTGCCAATTAACACGGTTGGCGAAGGTAACGCAAAAACAACCTCGGAGAATTGGTTTGTCGGCTACTCTCGGTGATTATTCAATGGCTGAAGAGTGGTTGCGTTCTGGAACTGAAAGGTCAGTGATTACATCGAAAATTGAGGGTGGGAAGCGGCAAGTTAAACTTGCTGTGGAACATTTTTATGTTCGTGATAATGGGATTTCTAGAGAGACGAACCGCAGAGACGCAGAGAACGCAGAGAGAAGAGAAAGGGAGAGAGTAGGAGGTAAGGTTAATGTCAGAAATTTGTATAATTCAGCAGATAAATTAGGTGTAAGTTCATACGATGAATATATTTTTAATTTAAGCAAAGCTCGCAAGTGTCTTATTTTTGCTAATAATAAATCTCAAACTGAATCTGTTATTGCATCTTTGCGTCAGATTGCTGTAGATGAGGGACAACCAGATATTTATCATGTACATCATGGTAGTATATCTGCTGGCTTGCGACAAGCTGCTGAATCTGCTATGCGTGAACCTAATCAGCCAGCTGTAACTGCGGCTACACTGACTTTGGAATTAGGGATGGATATTGGTCATTTAGAGAGAGTGATTCAGTTAGAATCGCCTCTATCTGTGGCTAGTTTTTTGCAGCGATTGGGACGTACTGGGAGACGAGGTGAAGCTGCTGATATGCGGTTTGTTTGTGCTGAAAATGAACTGTCACCAGAAGCAACGCTACCGGAACAAGTGCCTTGGCAACTTTTGCAGTGTATTGCAATTATTCAACTTTATTTGGAGGAGCGTTGGATTGAACCGATTAAGCCTCTTAAATATCCTTTGAGTTTGTTATATCAGCAAACTATGAGTATTTTAGCAGCAACTGGGGAAATTTCACCGGCTGCCCTTGCTAAACAGGTTTTAAGCCTACCAACTTTTGCTGCTATTACTAAAGAAGATTTCAAGCTATTCCTGCGTTATTTAATTGATGTTGACCACATGCAGCTAACTGAGAAACGGACATTAATCCTTGGTTTGGCAGGGGAAAAGGTGGTAGGAAGATTTCAGTTTTATGCTGTTTTTCCTGATAACCAGGAATATATTGTCAAGCAAGGAACGATGGAAATTGGCAGTATTGTTAAGCCTTTGCCTGTGGGGAATCAATTTGCCTTGGCTGGCAAAAGTTGGCAAGTTTTAGAAGTTGATTTTAAAAGAAAGATTGTTTTTGTTAAGCAAGTAGAAGGTAAAGCTAGTATTTATTGGCGTGGTGGGAGTGGTATTATTCATACAAGAATTTTGCAACGAATGCGGCAGGTGCTGTTTGAGGATATAGAGTATAGCTACTTGCAAAAAAATGCTTTGGAACGGTTGCAGACAGTCCGTCGCTTAACGCGAGAGGCGGGATTAGATAAACAAAATATTTTACTAATAGAAAAAGGTAAGTGCTGCATTTTTCCTTGGATGGGTACTGTGGCATACCGCACTTTGGAAAGATTGCTTAACTGTTTTTGTCGGGAGTCTTTGGAAATTAAAAGTATTAGTGGTATTAATCCCTATTTTTTGACAATTAAATTAGCGAAAGACAAATTTCAATACCTTGAATCAGAAATTATTTCCTTGTGTGAGCAAAGAATTACAGCCAAGGATTTATTAACTAATGGGGAAGTGGAGAGAGAAAAATATGATGAGTTTATCCCTAACACACTGTTACAGGAAGCATTTGCTACCGATTATTTAGATATGTTGGAACTGAGACAGCAAGTGGCACTCTGGCAAAGTTTTTCTACGTCCTGTACTAAAGCAAGAATGATATCAAATCCGGTTAAATAAACACACAAACAGTAGGGGCACAGCAGTGCTGTGCCCCTACAAATACCATCTGCAATCAACGCAGCCTAGTAACTATAAATTGGATGTATCTAGGACTTACGCACTATACAAATTTAGCATCATGTGTATAGCGGAATTTGGTCGTTTCAGAAAGTAGAATTGACCACATGGTAAGGGCGCGGACACCGCGCCCCTACAGTAAGGTGGTCTACCCAAATGAATATTGCGCTCCGCAGCCTGACTCATCCCATGGCATACTTGACTATTTCTGTCAATGCGTAAGTCCTAGTATCTTCTTAGCTATTACTTAACACCCATCTCAAATGCTGTACTACGCATAAAATCAAGGCGCTGCTCAAAATCTAAGCCTTTGATTGAATCTACAAATTCTTTTGTTTCATCTGGCAATTGATAGTCAGATGGCACTTGAATCACAGTACCCTTTTCCATCGCTTGTGCCAGTCTGAGCCATACATCCAGCTTGGCGCTGGGATCTAATGCTCCATAAGTGCGGCTAATAGGTTTATCTACAGAACCAGCAATGTCACGCTGGGCTTGGAGTTGTTCTTCCTTGGGCAATGCTTCAATTTGGTGAAATACTGCTTCGGCGGTTGTTTGTGAAGAAGTTGCATTTGCTGGTGTAAGTTTGTCTTTGAGCTCTAGGTAACCAAACCACAGCAAACCTAGCTGAGTATCTACATCAAATTTGCGAAACTTTTGTACAGTTTGTTTTGTTTTGTCGTCAGTAGTGAAAGTCATAAAAATCTCCAATTGCTTAATAAACAGTAGTTGTCTGTGTTACACACGGGACTGTCTAGCACCTGCTTTACAATATTTAATAAATTGACAACTGGAGATTAACCTGGCTATAGGCATAAATACAGGACACAACTGAAGACGGATGTAAATAATACATTCTTGGTTAGAGACGAAATTTACAAAATTCCACAGATGTTAGGACAAGCCCTGTTTTTAGTCAATTTTCTTTACCCCTCAAAGCTCCAAGTCCAGCCTTTGTTTCTATGTAATCGGCTAAGTTGATAAAATCGTCACGTGGATAAGATTTTCCGCCAATCAGGTCAAATGCCAACGTACTCGCGGGATTTTCTGGGTTTTCTAAGATATGTATACCCCAATAATAAAGTTGGTCACTAGCGCGAATACACACTTCTTCTGGATCTATACAGTGAAACTTATCATCTGTTTGGCTAACTTCTTTATAAGTATCAAAATAAACATTCTTTAGCAGCCGTAGGCGTTGATGACCTGGATCTTTAAAGTTATTAACTACTACAAACAAGTATGCGTTTTGATTGATTTGACGTATCAATTGAACAGTATCTTTAATAACTTTGCCATGCTTGTTGATTCCTAGAGGATTTAAGGTCGTTGGGATGATGCAATATTGAAGTTTCTCCATAAGTTGTCTTGGATTGCGTTCCAGTGCAGGTGAGCAATCACAAATCACTATTTTACTATCGCGGGCAGAATCTTCATGCCAATCATTGCCATTAAACACTTCGATAGTTGTACCAACGCCTTTAGGATTAGGAATAAAAAGCCCATCGCCGACAAGCTTTTGCAAGTTTTGTTCTGGGTCTAAATCGACAAGCGCTACATTCAATCCTTGTAAAGCAAATGCTCCTGCTAAGTGTCCTGCTATGGTAGTTTTACCTACTCCACCTTTGCAAGTAAAAATGCCAAAATAAACTTTCTCCGATCCAGTTTTGTCTTGATTACTTTTATCTTCGCAATCAATGCCATCAATCCCAACAAAGTTTTTTTCCAGGGCAATGCCGCAGCGTATTTTAGCATTTTTTCCCCAAGATCTTATTAAAGATCGTGCTGGTTCGCTAAAACCTTTTGTAGTTACGAACAAGCCAAAATTGAATTTTTTGCCTTCAGGAGAATCTAAAAAATTAGCAAATTTTAAAATTTGTGGTGCTGCAACACTATTTCTTAGCCATTTAATCTGGACAGCGCCAACTAAATTTCCTTTTTTTACAAATAAATTATAATTAGGCTGGTTTGTCTCGGCAACTATAACTGTCCACCCCGCCCTATGGAGAAGTTTTACTACGTGCTGTTCAAAATGGGTATAGTCTTGAATGTAAGCAGGCACCATAGATATTGTCATAGAAAAAGACTAGAAGAGCATTAGCGTCTTGGTTGAGACAATAGACATCTCCAGAAATGATGTAGGGGCGAACGGCCGTT
>CAZZYE010000183.1:5835-10513 GCA_964658145.1 uncultured Stigonema sp. | reverse complement strand
TAACATTCCCTATTCCCCATTCCTGACTGTTTAGCAGCACACAGAGAACAGACACGCCAGCGCTGGAGTTCGCCTGGTGGGGTTGGACAGTGGCATTGGGGACAAAGAGGTAAGTCATGCGATCGCGCTTGCACTGTTTTAGCCCAATGCTTAAAGACACTATTTACGTTCCCAGTAGTGGGTGTCACATCACCACCTATCCTGATTCCCGAATTACTCTCCGGCTGAAGTCCCTGGAGAGACTTCTCTTCATCACCTAGGTAACTGGGATGCTGGGACGATACTGGGGTTTGTTGCTTCGATATTGTGTCTTGAGGACGCTGCCATCCGGCAGTAGAAAAGCGAATATCTACCAAAGGCGTTGGCAGTTTTTCATTCAATTTTAAAAGCAGCTGCTGACGCTGGAAAGTCAGGTTTTGCGCCCAAGCAGCGCTAGAAGTTGCCACTCGCAAAACCTCACGCTGAATCGACAAAGGTTGAGTATGAGCAGCAATCACTGCCCCCACGACTTCAGTCCAAAACTTGAGCAAGCTTTGGAAAGGTTGCTCCTGAAATTTAGCCTGAACCTCTAAAACACCTAAAATATCATTAACTGATTTAAACGACATTTTGCCAAACAAGCGCAAAAATTGCAGCTTGGTTCTGCAATGTATCTATAGGATTACTATTTGATTTTTGAAATACACGTAGGGTGGGCACTGCCCACCAAAGCCCAGATGTGGTGGGCAGTGCCCACCCTACAGATACGTAGATTTTTTCAATAATCAAATCGGATTCCTATATGATAATCTTCGTAATACCTTGGAATAAATGTATCTTTAAATTTATCCGGCAGTCAAGGTTACAGATAGGCAATGAGTCAAAACTCTCTGGTAGATAAGTCAACGGCTCAATCTTCCAAAACATCAGGGTTGAAGCCAGCACTAGCGGCAGCATTAGGAAGTTTAGAAGTACAACTAGATCAAGAGTTAGCCCGATACCGACGAACACGAACTGTATATAGGACTCTCACCCAACTCCATGTAGGGAGTTCTACTAGCAATCAACTCCAGCAGTTGACTGTCATTAGTACAAAAGAAGGTAAAAAGCCAACATCTGAGGAAAGTCGTAGAAGTAATCAAAATAATTTTGGTGCAGTAACAACAAACACCCCTGCACCAATACAGCCAGAGGAACTATCTGTTGCTGACAAAACTAACACACCATCAGTATTTCCTACAGAGACTGAAGAGGAGATACCAGTTACGCCAAAAACGGAGGAACTACACAACCTCAATATGCCCTCTGTGAGAGCAAAAACAAATTCAACTAGTATCGTGCCTACAATCGCTGAAGATCGCAAGAGTGAAAATCCAAAAGAGCCAGATGACTTCTTGGAATCGTCTGAAGCACTGCTGCAAAGTCTAAAAGAAGAACCTAACACTCAACGGCGAAGAAATTCCAGCGACATGCTATCACCCTTGGGCATCGGCTCAATGCTGCTGCTACTATTGGCGAGTCTTACCTTAGGCTTCATCGTGTTTAATCCCACTCGCTTGCCGTACTTTAGTTTAGACGGATGGTTGAAGCCAAAGACACTAACAAATGCAGAAAATACAGACGAATCCAGGAAGAATACCAAAACTGGGTTACAGCAGCCACAACTAACGTTTATACCCAAGTATCCTAATCTAGCGGAAAGCGAATTTCCGGAAGTGAGAAACCCAAATGATGTAGTCGGCTTAAAACCCAAAGTTAGACCGACGCTGAAAGCATCTCCCTACCCAGCCGCTACCCCAAAACCAACAAATCCTGCAACTACAGCTATTCAGCTACAGCCTGTTGCTCCCCCCAGAAAATCACCACCAATCTCAACAGCAATAACCCCAAATCGATCCTCCCACTCGCCAGTTGCAACCCAACAACAGCCCGATGCAGAACTCAAACCGTCAAGGGATGGATATTATCACTTAGTCATAGAAAATCAAGGCGATCGCACTTTTGCCTCTGCAAAAAACGTAGTTCCTGATGCTTATTTATCAACAAATGGCAAATTGATTTATCTAGCTGCCGCTAAGAATAAAGAGAAAGCACAACAACTGCTGCAAAAGCTACAGGCACAGGGAATTAAGGCACGTATTCAGCAGCCTTAGTCTGGATGTTGGGGAATGGCTAATTGCTAAATGGCAATGAACGATTAGCAATTAGCCATGCCTTACACCCTAGGGTAAAATTTTTAGTATATGTTTACTACTGAAAAAACAAATGTTGCTTCAGCCCACAGCTAGAAGCAGTAAGCTGAATATTATGCATCTTGGAGAATACGAGAGCCAACAAGCTGAGACTTGGCAAAAAGTGAATGGAGGGTCCAATATGGGACTAATTGACCGTATCCAGCGTGTGATTCGCGCCAATCTTAACAGTTTTATGAGCAGTGCGAATGATCCAGAAAAACTTCTGGAAGCACTCGTCATGGAAATGCAGGATAATCTGCTGCAATTGCGACAAGCGGTAGCGCAAGCGATCGCCACCCAAAAACGCACAGAACGGCAGTCGGCTCAAGCACAATTAACAGTAGAGGAGTGGTATCGTCGTGCCCAAATGGCTTTGCAACAAGGCAGTGAACTTTTAGCAAGGGAAGCTCTTACTAAACGTCGAGCCTATCAAGAACAGCAAACAACCCTCTCAACTCAGATTGAGCAGCAAAAAACTTTGGTGGATAAGCTGAAAAAGGATATGCGAACCCTAGAGCTAAAAATTGCCGAGGTAAAAACTAAAAAAGATATGTACATTGCTCGCGCCCGGTCTGCCGAGGCGTCATATAAACTACAGGAAATGCTTCGTTCCAGTTCAAGCCAATTGAATGCCTTTGAGCGCATGGAAGAAAAAGTTTCACAACTGGAAGCCCAAACAGAAGCAATCGCTCTTCTCGACACAGATGAGCTACAACAGCGGTTTGCTTCGTTAGAATCAAGTAATGGTATTGAAGCCGAGTTGGTAGCAATGAAGGGGCAGCTTTTAACAGGCATTGACCACACACAACAGCACCTCAGTCGCTTAGAGGAGAATCCCCGGCCGTCCACACCCAAAAGTCAGGATACTTGAAGATTGGGTCTAGACCAAGTTGGGAACATATCTTAAGAATAGCGGCTTCGGAAAGGAGTTACCGATTTAGAACGAAACGATTACATTGAAATAAGTAGCTATGAAATAGTAAAAAAGCTAACTACCACAAGAAACGTGCGTAAATCGCAAAAGGAAAAATAAAGTTATGGGATTATTTGATCGCATCAAGCGAGTCGTCAGCTCTAACCTCAACGAATTGGTAAGTAAAGCCGAAGACCCCGAAAAAATGCTGGAACAAGCCCTTGTGGAAATGCAAGAAGACTTGGTACAGCTGCGTCAAGGAGTTGCTCAGGCAATTGCTGCCCAAAAACGCAGCGAAAAACAGTATAATGATGCCCAAAATGAAATTAATAAGTGGCAACGCAATGCCCAGTTAGCGCTGCAAAAAGGTGACGAGAACTTAGCACGACAAGCACTGGAGCGGAAAAAGACTTTTAATGAAACAGCAAATGCACTGAAAGCTAGCTTAGATCAGCAAACCACTACTGTTGAAAATCTTAAGCGCAACTTAATCCAACTGGAAAGCAAAATTTCTGAGGCAAAGACCAAGAAAGAAATGCTCAAAGCTCGGATTACTGCCGCCAAAGCCCAAGAGCAACTCCAAGGCATGGTGCGTGGTATGAATACCAGCAGTGCAATGGCAGCATTCGAGCGGATGGAAGAAAAAGTCATGATCCAAGAAGCCCGGGCTCAGTCGGTAGGAGAGTTGGCTGGTACAGATTTGGAAAGCCAATTTGCCGCGTTGGAATCTGGTAGCGACGTAGACGATGAATTGGCAGCTTTGAAAGCGCAGATGACTCTGCCGCCAGCAAGTTCACCCAATCCATCACACGCACTACCGCCGCAACAAACCTCCGCTCCCAAATCTCCGGAAGTGGTTGATGCCGAGTTGGATTCGCTACGCAAGCAATTGGATCAAATGTAGAATTTGGATAAAACTTGTAAGCGCTAGTCCCACGCCTGTAGGCAGTGGGATTTCGCATCCTTTGTCATTGATTATTGGTCATTTGTTTAATACTAATAACCAATGACTAACATATTGGGATAAAGTATTGTGTGTGCCAACGCATGATAGATGCCACCTGATGGAGATCTACAATGAGTAAGGGTGTGATAACCATAACTGATGCTGAGTTTGAAACAGAAGTGTTGCAAGCCGATATGCCAGTATTGGTTTACTTTTGGGCTTCTTGGTGCGGACCATGTCAATTGATGTCGCCAGTGATTAACTTTGCTGCGACTACATACAGCGATCGCCTCAAAGTGGTCAAGATGGAAATTGACCCTAACCCAGTCACCGTTAAACAGTACCAGGTGGAAGGTGTACCAGCTCTCAGGCTGGTTCAAGGAGACAAGCTGTTAGCGTCTGCAGAGGGAGTGATCGGCAAAGACAAATTAATCAGTATCTTAGATCCTCACCTAAATTAGTCAGTGGTTAGTGGTTAGTAGTTAGTAGTTAATTGCTAATGGCTAATGGCTAATGGAAGACTGGCAATGAACCCTTCTGGTTCGCCATAAAGCTTGGTGCAGTCGCCGTGAGTAGCGGGAAATCCTCATAGGCGCACACGCTCAC
>CAZZYE010000183.1:0-5825 GCA_964658145.1 uncultured Stigonema sp. | reverse complement strand
CAACTAACAACTAACAATTAACAATTAACAATTCAAATGCAATTTGCCCAGCGTTTACAACCTCTAAAATCTAATGTATTTGCTGATATGGACACAGCCAAGGCTAAAGCTTTGGCGGCTGGTGTACCGATCATTGATTTGTCATTGGGGTCTTCGGATCTGCCAGCCGAGGCGCATGTGATTGAGGCGATCGCCCAGTCTCTGAAAGATCCTCGTACCCACGGCTATTTACTGTTTCATGGCACTCAAGCGTTTCGCCAAGCAGCAGCCAACTGGTATGAGCAAAAATTCGGCATTCCTGTTGACCACCAAACTGAAGTGCTACCTTTGATTGGGTCCCAAGAAGGCACAGCGCATTTACCCCTAGCAGTACTCAACCCAGGAGATTTTGCTCTGTTGCTCGATCCGGGTTATCCCTCCCATGCCGGAGGAGTTCACCTAGCTGGGGGTCAAATATACTCCATGCCTCTACGGTCAGAGAACGATTTTTTACCAGTGTTTGCGGATATTCCTACACTTGTATTGAACCAGGCGCGAATGATGGTGTTGAGCTATCCTCACAATCCCACCAGTGCGATCGCACCTTTATCCTTATTTCAAGAAGCTGTTGCCTTTTGTCAGCAACATAATCTCGTTTTGGTTCACGACTTCCCCTACGTAGATTTAGTATTTGAAGAGGGGAAGAGACGTTCCGCCGGAACGTCTGTACGTCCGGGGGGCAAAAATATTCCCCATTACCCCTTATCCCCAGAGGGGGTCCCGAGTTCCCCATCCCTCGCTCCCTCTATTCTGCAAGCCGACCCAGATAAAACCATCTCAATTGAATTTTTCACTCTTTCCAAGTCCTATAATATGGGTGGCTTCCGCATTGGCTTTGCCATTGGCAATGCCCAGTTGATTCGGGCATTACGTCAGGTAAAAGCAGCAGTTGATTTTAATCAGTATCAGGGGATTTTGAATGGCGCGATCGCTGCGCTTACTGGTCCTCAAGCTGGAGTCAAAGCTGCTGTCGCTACCTTCCGCCAACGGCGAGATGCCTTCATCAGCGCTTTGCACCACATTGGCTGGCATGTTTCCCCTCCTAAAGCAACAATGTACATCTGGGCTAAGTTGCCAGAACCTTGGAGTAAAGATTCTGTTAAATTTTGTACTCAGCTAGTGGAAAAAACTGGAGTAGCCGCTTCACCTGGTGCTGGTTTTGGTAAATTTGGAGAAGGGTATGTCCGTTTTGCCTTGGTACATTCCCCACTTGTCTTAGAGACTGCTGTGGAAAGAATTGCTAAGTTCCTGTAGTGAAGTAGCTACTAATTTTATTTAAGTAATTAAACTTCAGAAAAATAATAAATACTGGTTATATTTTTAACCAGTATTTATTAATAATCTACAGACGCTTTGCTCTATCACATCTCCCAGTGTGTGCAATACGAATTAAAGAAGGCACTCCCTTACCCCCTAACCCCATTGCTTTGTAGGGAATGGGGTAATTTTTATCTATCAAAACTTATCATAGTACCACAAGTCTAAAAAAAATAACTCAATCAAAGTAAACTTTTTCTAAAGCTTATGTTTTGGTTTAATATTTTTATACATGTGTAATATCATGTTCGGATGAACACTTGTGTCAGCACCCCGCACTGAAGTGACGGGGCTTCTCCCAAGGGGAGACGCTGACGCTCCTTCGTCGCTACCGCTTCGCTAACGCGAACGTGCCTCCCGATCCGCGTTAGCTGACCCGTCTAAGTACGAGGCGTACTACGTTATCGGTAAGTGTTAAAATTCCTACTCAGGGATGCGCCGCCAGTCCCGCGAATGCCAGTAGCCTACGGAGGGAAACCCTCCTCATGCGCGCTGGCTCCCCTAGAACTAAGTAGTTAACCAGCAATACATCGGGGTAATGCAGTGCTACTTGGAAAGTACCGACCGATAACTTTGACAAGGCGAACATCACTCTGAGTAGAGAAGAAACTTTGGATTTGTACTACTCCTCTGCTTATCCACCCCAATTTGGGGAAGCCCGTTAAAACGGGCGTTCGTTTTTCCTATCTGGTCTAAAGACACAGAGTTTCCAAAGGTATCGGGAGTTTTTTAGATGAAGTTTATAGTTGCGCTTTAGGACGCAACTACGACCTATTTAATTTACAAGTAATTATCCGACCTTGATCTAAGAATGTTAATTTCTTAATTGCTCTGAATATATTTTATCAAAATTTATATTCATTTAAGAATTTTGCCACCGCTATAGTGTAGATTTTGACAAGCTCAATAAGTGTTGACATAAAATTATAGGTAAAAATGACAGCACAAATATTTTCCATACAGCAAAAGCCCCTGCCAAGCCAAAGTAAACGAATTTTGCTAATTGAAGACAATCATGTTAATAGGATGTTGCTGAGCGACTATCTCACTTACTGTAATTATGAAGTCCAAAGCTTGCCTGAAGCCTCTAATTTTTTCTCAACTATAGAGCAATTCCAGCCAGAGTTAATTTTATTAGACTTGAAATTACCAGATTTTGATGGTTACTCACTGCTAGAACAAATCCAGCAGAAGCCACATTTCCCCAAAATACCGATTATTGTAGTTTCAGCTTTTGCTTTTCAAGCAGATCAGGAACGAGCTATAAGACTAGGCGCTCGTCGCTACTTTGTCAAACCTGTAAACCTCAGAAACCTCATCATCGCAATTGAAGAAGAGTTAGCTTATCAGCGCATATAATTTTTTTCCTATTAGGCAGGCATTTATTCAGCTTCTTGTTGGGTAATGAACTCCTCAACATTCTGACTAAGGCTTTGTACAGAACTGCCAATCTGATTAATTTTAAGTTGTAACTGTGCAAGCAGCAAAGTTGCTGCTTGCAACTCGTTCAGTGCTTCAGACATTTGGTTACGATACTGAGACTCAAAGTCTTGCAAATTCATTATTTTCCTCAGGTAAAAATATATTGACTAGATGCAATAGTAATAACTAATAAATTGAATTACATAAATCCGTTCATTCTCTGAAAATTTGTAGTCTATCAAAAATTAAGAATATTCTCTATTAATAATTGATTTTTGTAGCATTTTTACAGGCTTAATCAAAATTTTATCAGAAGTTCAAATAAATATAAACCTCTCCCTGACTGTGATGAGATCGCGTATTTTCTTTTTGCCGACATTACATCAAGCAATTTGATTGATATATGCTTTATTCTTTTATCTAAAAAAAAACTTACAGCAATTACGGTAAATAGACGCTCTTGTTGTGCTCCAACAAGAGCGTCTGTGGTTCAAATAGATGAAATTGGCTGTAAATATTTTTTGAGTGATAAAAGTGGGAAAAAAATAAGATTGAAGAGTGTTAATTGAGAAACTTACTGAAGATTAGCAAGGCAAATAAGTAGGTCGAATTAATAAATTATTAGTGGTTCGTAGTTGCGCAGTAAGCGCCTGATCCTGTGGTCGCAGCGCTTGGGACGGCATCCCCGAAGGGGTACGCAGAAACGAGCATTTGTGCAACTACAAGCATATTTATATTTGGTTAAATAATTGTTTTTTAATCGCCTATCTACTAAAAAGACTGCTAATAGCTAATGGTAAAAAAGCAATTAGCAATTAGCGACCAATGTTTTTTCACCAATCATTTAGGATTGCTATATCTATAGGAAAAAGGTTAAATCAACACAAAATTACAGTAATTTTACTTAAAATAGATATAAGTAGATTGGGAAAGCCAAACTCGGGTTGTCAGCACCCCGCTCTGAAGAGATGGGACTAAAGAGGTGAAAAAGTCGGCTCAAACAGTACCACTAGTTAAAGATCCAGAACGCCTAGAAAGCCGTCTGGTGGAAATTCCGCCGGAACCGGGAGTTTATTTTATGCGGGATGGAAGCGATCGCATCATATATATAGGTAAATCGCGGAAATTGCGATCGCGTGTGCGTTCATATTTCCGAGATTCTCAAAGACTGAGCGATCGCATCGCCACAATGGTAAAGCAGGTGACAGAAATTGAATTTATCGTCACCGACACAGAAGCTGAAGCTTTAGCGCTGGAAGCAAATCTCATCAAGCAGCACCAGCCGTATTTCAACGTGCTGCTTAAGGATGATAAAAAATATCCATACGTTTGCATCACATGGTCAGAAGACTATCCTCGTATTTTCATCACTCGTAAACGTAAACTAGGCAAAGAAAAAGATAAGTTCTACGGTCCTTATACCGATGCTCGCCTACTGCGAGAGATATTGCACTTGTGCAAGCGGATATTTCCCCTAAAGCAACGACCTCAACCACTATTTAAAGACCGTCCTTGCTTAAATTACGATTTAGGACGCTGTCCGGGTGTGTGTCAACAACTGATTTCACCAGAAGAATACCGCAAAACCGTAAACTCATGTGCAATGGTGTTCCAAGGTCGGACTCAGGAACTTATTGATACTTTAACTCTTCAGATGCACAAAGCTGCAGAGGCGCTGAACTTTGAGTCGGCGGCGCGTGTTCGCGACCAAATTACCGGGTTGAAGTCGCTGAGTGCGGGTCAAAAAGTATCCCTACCAGACGATACAGTTTCACGGGACGCGATCGCCCTCGCCGCAGACGAACAACACGCTTGCATCCAATTATTCCAGATTCGCGCTGGGCAATTAGTAGGGCGATTAGGATTTGTGGCCGAAGTTTCCTTCCCCACTCCCCACTCCCGTACAGACGTTCCGCCGGAACGTCTCTTCCCCACTCCCCAATTAGAACCAGGAGCAATTTTACAACGCGTCTTAGAGGAGCATTATCAAACCGCTGACTCAGTAGAAATTCCTATAGAGATTTTAGTGCAGCACGAGTTGCCAGATGCGGATCTGTTGACGGATGTATTGACTGGGCGTAAAGGTAGAAAAGTTACGATTTTGACTCCCCAACGGCAGACAAAAGCTGAATTAATTGAAATGGTGGAGCGAAATGCTGAATATGAGTTGCAAAGAATGCAAAAGTTGAGCGATCGCAATCAACAGGCGACGCAAGATTTAGCTGCTGTTCTGGACTTACCCGACTTACCCCATCGCATTGAAGGTTACGACATTTCCCACATTCAAGGTGCAAATGCAGTCGCCTCCCAAGTCGTGTTTATCGACGGTTTACCTGCAAAGCAGTACTATCGTCACTATAAGATTAAAAATCCTACCGTAACTGCAGGACACTCAGATGACTTTGCCAGTCTTGCTGAAGTTATCCAGCGTCGTTTCCGTAAGTATGCTACAGATCCGCAATTACCGCGAGAGGGTGATGCCGATTGGCCTGATGTCATCATGATCGATGGTGGTAAAGGTCAGCTATCATCTGTTGTGGCTGTTTTGCAAGAGATGAATTTATTAGAAGACTTGCGAGTTGTCAGTCTTGCTAAGCAAAGAGAGGAGATTTTTTTACCGGGAGAGTCACAACCACTGGAAACTGATGCAGAACAACCAGGGGTGCAACTGTTACGGCGGTTGCGGGATGAGGCGCATCGGTTTGCTGTGAGTTTTCACCGACAGCAGCGTAGTGATAAGTTGCGGCGATCGCGTTTAGATGAAATTCCGGGGTTGGGACACCATCGGCAAAAGCTGCTTTTGGGGCATTTTCGCTCGGTTGATTATATTCGGCAAGCTACACCTGTTCAGCTGGCTGAAGTGGCGGGAATTGGACCGCGTTTGGCTCAAGAAATTTACGATTATTTTCATCCTGCTTGAGATGGAGAGTTGAACCGCAGAGGCGCAGAGGACGCAGAGGAAGAGAATAGGAGAAAGTAATGGGTAATGGATCGTTGGTTTTCCCTAACGATCCATTACCTATTACTAACCCAATACGGTTCGGATA
>CAZZYE010000182.1:4936-10520 GCA_964658145.1 uncultured Stigonema sp. | reverse complement strand
ACCTGCGCCATCGGGTGTAGCGGAAGTTGCCGGCGGTTGGGGGGGTAACAACGGCATGCTCATTGTCCTGCGCGTGGTCTTGTTTGAACGATACGATGCCGTTTGTACCTTCATGTCTATTCTTGTCTACGGAAGATGAAGCGGCGATCTGAACGTTACGTAAAAGAAGATAATATAGAGAGAAAGCCGATACTGCCAGAAAATCCAGGGTGAGAGGTGTGATTCCATCGATGGAAAGTTTCAACCTGGATAATCTTTAGCGTTCTCCTTAAATTTGAACTTCTAGGGCTTCCATCAAGTCAAAGCATTCTTGAAAAGACCCGAAGAAAACACTTTCCGGTATGAACCCTTCAACGACTTCAAGCCGTCTTTCGGGAGTGTGTACTAAAGAAAAGGTTTCTTCTTTTAAGTCAAAGTCTGGGATCTCATCGCCGCAGGCAGGGCAGGCGATGGGAAATTCTTCTAGGGAAAATTCAAATCGACAAAACCGACAGTGCATATTTTTTCAACCCGCTAAATCGGAGACTTGATTAATAACATTCACCACATCGAACCATGTAATGGGACGATGTTTCAAAATGTCGTCTAAGACATCAATTGCCTTAGATACCCACCCTGGCAAGTCGAGGCAATGGGTTAGGTCAAGGCAATCTTCTTCTATTTCCTCTTCATCCAATGATTCCAACGCATTTAAATTTTCCAATTTCCAGCCAAACAAAGCTTCTATTTCTCTTTCCGTCGTGAACGTTGCGCGATCATTACAGTTTATCTCGACGGACGTATAGACCCCCGTAGAGAGAAGGTATTCTGCAATGGGGCAACAATTGAAGTCTCTCACTTCTGAAATAATTCCATCCTAAAGGGATTGCGCCCAACGTTCAACCTTGTCAATTTGTAACAAGGAATAAAACTCGTATTTGATTTGATCTGTTAAGAGTTGATTCATTCTAGCCTTACTGAATATTTTCAAAAATAGACAACTGTTTGCTAAAGATTTCTGGCTTATGTTCTCTCTGAAAAAATCATAAACCAGGGACAAACTAATTAACTAGGTTTGGACATCCTTAACGTAGACGTTGAGCAGATCGTTAGCCTTCAAAATTCAATATGCAACATGGTTTTAAATCCCTGTAATTCAAAATGATGTATCGCCCCAACCTTGTCGGGTTGTTGAGGAGGAGGCAATTTTACAGGGATGATAATGTTAGGTATTCGCGTAAAACGCTATGTGGCAGATCACTTGCCGCGTAGAATGAGCGCGAACAATAGAGGACATCGAGGCAGCAGATGCGGCAACATCCGCTACATTTTTCCAAGACAAAACAGGACAATCTTTGTCCTAGGTTAGGATGTAGACTTCTAGTTTTTGGTGCGATCTGCACTCTGCTGTCGGGGAATGTCGGGGAATTTTTAGAAGTTGTCCGTCTGTTTTTTCTAAGATTGTCCTGTTTTGTCATGGTTCCTCCCAACCCCACCCCTTGTTCAAAGTATCCCAATCAGGGTCGGCTATTCCGCGTCTAAAAATCTCCGATACATATGGAAACAGTGCGTCTTTAGACCAAGGAAGAAACATGAATAGATGAAACACTAACTAGGCATGATAATGCGAGCACACAACTCACTGAGTCCTCTCGTCGTCACGACGAAGCCCTGTTGCGGCTCGAAGGCGCGATGATCGACTTGGCAACACAGCAACAGCAAACCAACCGAAGCCTTGAAGCCCTGAGCCAAACGCAGGCTGAATGCTTACCTTTCTTTGCAGTCCCTCCCTATTCTAATAAACCTGACATATCTAATACTCGTTGTGACCAACCTTCCGCCTGCTTAGCTATTTCCGCACGCTTTTTCTCATCTAACCAAATATTATCTAAGATTAATTCCCATCGAGCTAATTGAACTTGGATATTAACCAGTTCCTCAGCTTGTTCTGGTTCGATTTCTACTGCTGTCCACTCAATAAACCATTGAGTTTCATTGAGTACAGATTTAACTGCTTCCTTATAAGCAGTATTACAAAATGAGCGCACACGAGCTAAATTAGACGCTGTATGCCCTAAACGATGTGGAATATCATCACTTTGGAAACGAGCTTGTTTTTCATTTAAATTGAATATTATATCCACCGATTAACTCCTGAGTAATTTGTTTTACACGTTCTCGAATGACCATGTTTTGAATTATCATTGAGCGATTATTTTGGCTCGGACGAATATTGATAATCGACTCATAAGCAATTGACTGGTCAAAGGGAGTCCAGTCTGCGCCCCATATATTTCGTTGTCTACTACCGTCTTCTAGCAATGCCGCTTCACAAAGAGCGTGTTTTTCGCCGCCTCCAGCTAAAATACCGCTTTCAATATCTACTGCAACTTTAATATAAATTCTCAAGGTTTGCAGCATTTCTTCGACTTCTGCGAGCGTGGCACGATCTTTAATGATAATTACCAAATTTATTAAGAGCCTCCTTACCATTTTATTTGTGAAGTAACAAGAGGGTGTCACGCCCTCCTAAAATCTTGTCAGCAGATGTGGCGACACTCAACCTTTCTCGCTTCAATGAGTAATATTAGCATTGCCCACCCTACCCTTCAACTCGAAGGTGCAAAATGTCAGATGACGTACACTTGGACACCAGCGTATAGTAACGAATAAGAGTGTGGCTTGATTTGGGCTTCTTCTAATAATCGTCTCACGTCATGTGGAGAGATCCTTTCAACAATACCGTTCATTAAAAGCTTACTCTGGTAAGCAAAGGTTGCCCAATTAGTGTTCACAACAGGGGTTCGTCGGTCTGTCACAGTAGTGGTTGGTGGTGTCGAAGAAAAACGGAACCGCAAGCACAGAGGCAATAGCAGAAGCGGTGACCAACCCTAGAGCTGGTAGAAAGTACTGGTTTTTATAATTCTGGTGGTTTTCCATAACTGGCTCTCCCTACTGCTTGTTTCAGGCTTCCGTTGATTTCTTGGACTTGGGTAGCGATCGCGATAAGCAACCCTATCGCGCAAACAAACATCATTAGTAATGCCCCTACCATCACTTGCCCCAATGGCAAGAGCGCACCACCGAAGAATACTGGCTTGATGGCGCTCTTGCAATAATCCGTCCCAATGCTATACGGGAATGCTTACGGCTAGTCCTAGCGCTATAAGTCTTCTGTCTAGCTAATTTTCAGCTTTTTGGATTTGATAGAAGCCAATGCCTATGATGGAGGCGATCGCGGCTATCCAATATAAAAACCACACCCCAGGAAATGATAGAAAGCGCAACAGAAAAGTAATCGACAGCCCACCAGCGAAGAAAGCAAGGAACTTAGCAGCCTTCAATGCGGTCTTTAATGCCTTTAGTCTTGATGATTCCTGCACAGCAGTCTTGGGCTGTGCAGGGTTGCTATTGTTTGAAAACACTGCACAATCCTCCTATTGATTACCAGTAAAGCTATTCCATAGACCGTCTAAGAAGCCCCCATTACCTTTATTGTTTTGGGATTTCGCTTGGCTTTGAGCGCTACCAGCCTTACATTCTTTAATTGGTCTTTTAGCTGCGCTACTCAAAACTTCAGCAAACTTAAGGATTTACGCCCTTAAGGCTTAAGAGAAGCCATAGCGCGGGGGTTTTTACGGATATGAGGGGTCACTAAGACCTGTACAGTATCACGCCCACTAGGAGCTTTTGTTTGCCGTAGCTTGCTGTACAACGAACTGTTAGTCCGTGCCTGTTTGATACCAAGAGAATACCATTTGTGACGATTAAAACCGCCACAAATGTTGATTTTCTTAGCTACCTGACGCCAAGCCCCCGACTTCAATTTGTCCTCTGGCTTCTTGAAGTAAGAATCAAGGCGTTTGGGTAATCTTTCTGTCCGATTCTGACCCTTACGGGTTCGCCAGTTCCCTACGGCGGGAGACCCGCCGTAGGGACTGGACTCACCACGACGCGCAACTACTAACGCAGCAGCACAACCAGAATTCAGACCGTAAACTGCCATATATTTCGTAACACCAATTACGCTGGTATAGACTGACGTTGTAAATCCTCTTTCTGTGGGCGAGTACAGAAGCGCGCATAGCAAATTGTCTTTCCTTCTCGCTCAGTCGTGCCTAGAAGTTTGGCAACGTCATACCTTCGCGAGTCCACCACTAGTGCGCTCTGCAACGATTTTACCCTCTTCCTCCCACCGTCTCAAAGTATCAGGGTGAACGCCTAACAAGTCACTTGCATCTTGTATAAAAATATGACGGCATAATTCAAAAAAGTAGAACTATGCTTAGATTAACTTAATTTTTTCTTGTGCAGCGCTCACCCGATCGCTCCTCCCTCCTGCGTTCCTGAATTTCAGTTACTCTTGCAGCCAGTTCGGGCGCTTCCAGCCGGATTTCCATACGTAGGCTTTTACGGTAAGCAGCTATCTGCAATCGGCTTTGCAAACTGGCATCACTTACATCTTGCACCAACGTTCTTATCCGGGTTTCTGAACAATAAATTAAGGGTTTCAGCTTTACTGATTCGGAAGAAACCCGGTTTCTCTCACCTTGTTGACAATGCTGCAAGATATCAGATCAGACACTACTGCTAATATTAAGATTGCTAGACCAATGAAAAGTAGTGTGGCGACGAGCGCGCTCTTGGCATCTTCACGCATATTTATTTGGCTTTGATGTTGGCTGGTACTACTCTGGGTTTATGTTGCGGTTCCCTGAAGATATCAGCGACGTAGCTAGGGATAATCCTCGCCCCTACACAGTACTTGGACTGCGAACCACGACAGAAAGGCGGCGGAGATGTAGCTGAATACGGTTGCTGCTAGCCCTATTGCAATCAGGAAAGCAATCACCCCATTCACTTGGGCAGCAGCGCTGTTGTACAGCTTGTCGTCTTGGATTTTATTTTCTTGGAGAAGCGCGATCGCCTGCATTAAATCCTCTACTGGCTCCCCATCCCGAACACGTTCGTAGAGAAGCCCCTCAAGCAGCATAATTTTGTCTTCTCTTCAGAACAATCCTTTTCTAATATCCGCAATCTGCCTCTGGGTTTGCTGTGCTTTCAATTCTGCAAACCATTCTAGAAAACTGTACCTAGCTTGTGGCTCTTGCTCGTGTGTCATGATTCTAGTACCTTGGTTATTATTACTACCGCAACGATACAGGTGAAGGATTGCCAGAGAATCAATCTGGCAATAAAGCTGATTGCTGACATCCTACTCAGCAGGGGTGTAGATGATTACATCTGGGCAGTCGTCGTCATCTGGGTCAGGAAAGTAGGATGGGTCGTTGGTGTAGGCGATTACAGTGCCGTCATCGGTCACCACTACTGAGTTTGATGTATTGTTTTGGTCTTGCATGATAAAATCCTTTGTGTAGTTATCTGTGGTGGATACTGCATCCTCGTGGGGAAGGAGCGCGATCGCCTCTCTCTCATCTAGGCGATCGCTTCTCATTTCTAGTTACCGTAACGTTACGATAACTAGAACAAACTTTGCTGGATTGCGCCAGGGGTGGTCGTTGCTTGGTGTTGGCGATAGAGTTCAGGTACTTCGTAGACTTTGCGCAACACCTTGTCGCGGTTCAGTTGGAGATCTGCCTTTTTT
>CAZZYE010000182.1:0-4926 GCA_964658145.1 uncultured Stigonema sp. | reverse complement strand
GTGCAGGTAGAGGGCGGAACAGGAATTGCACGTGATTGATGCTATCAGTGTGGTATAGATACCGATACAGAGTACCTTCAATGCTGTAAGTTTTGCTTTGAGTTAGTAGGGTGGTGTCGCTGACTAGCTGGAGGTCATTCATGGGTAAAAGTCTCCAACTGGGTAAGTTCGCTCTTGCGATCGCACGGATTCCCAAACCTTCCTTTCTACCTGAGTTTGGCTAAGCTTGATTCTGACCTTGCAGGGAGTTCCAACCGCATCTCGCCAAAACCGATACTTGCTGCCTACAACTCCCTCGTAGTGCCACAAGCCCCTCTCCTTCTCAATCATGTAGACGCCATTAGTATTGAGCCTTTCCGGGTTAAACATTGCTCTCTTCCTTAATCGCTGCTTTATACAAATCATTTAGGGCGTTGTCCATGTCACTCAGCCCCATCTCGGCGTCGTCCCAACCGCCCTCACCGAGAGCCTTCCAGAAGTCAGGGTGAGAGGCTATCGCCCTAATGGCGTCCTGGGCTGTTGCTATTAAATCTGTTAAATTTTGCATTTCCTGTTACCGTAACGTTACGTTGACTGAGCTATTGCTTAAGGGAATTCATCAAGCGATCGCCGTAGTTTTTAAGTAGGATGGCAACTAACTGGCTATAGTTGGCGATACCTGTTTCCTCTAAGATTTGGTCAGCGAAAGGAACAAGTTTTTTGTCCAAAACAATACGTGTCTGGTTCACCAAAACAGGCTCCTTGATGCGGCTACTTTCGCAATGCTCAGCCGACACTTGTTCGTCAAGGCGTTTGTGTCGATACCTGAGTGCATTTACGTACTCAGCTTTTGAAAAAAATTGGAGATTAGCCGAAAACAGTTTCAGGCACGTTTGGAGAGCATGGAGCGAGGTGGCAAAGGAGGAGCCGACACGTTTTCTTTACCCAGAAGTCGGGGGCAAACAGCCTCATGCAGGTCACGCTGTCTGGTCTTGCTGACTACCCTTACCCTTCCCGTTTCGCAGCAAGACCAGACAGCCCGCTCAGGAGGGTTTCCCGAAGCTGGGGACTGCTTCGCGCTTTCTTCGAGGGACAAGCGTCACCCTTCGTGTGAAAGCCGCTTGCAAGTTAAGGGAGAGACTCTTAGCGCTCCAAGGTGAGAATCCGAAAGCGAAAGTACCCTTGGTGCGCTTGGGGGTGTGGTGACGGTGGATTTATGCTCATTTGCCTAAATGTGCCGAAGCTTTGAAGATCGCAAAAAACCAACGAACTACCAAAACTTCAAGCAGATTGCCTCGCCTGCTGCTCAACATACTCCCCTGACACTGCCGCACCGCCTCGACCACAGACAACCCTTGCTGCATTAGACTAGGGATGTGTTTGTCATAGCTGTTAGCTGCATGGTTGGGGTGTACCCCTTGAGACTTTGCCCATTCAACCCCCATCCAGCGAATCAGTTCAGGCATTTGGTCCGAGTATAAATACTGTGGCTCTTTCACCAAAAACTCGGTTTTTAATTGTTCTACCAAGGCTTTCGGGTCAGTGTTCAGCATGAGGCGGATTTCCCTAATGATGGCGTTTTGTTCTGGGTGGGTTTGTTCACCTGTCGCTGTACTAGTTACTACTGATTGTATGGGAACGATCGCACTAGCGCTATTGAGCCAAGCTTTAAGTTCCAAAGCCAAATCTTTCCCAGGATTCAAGAAAGTACGGTTGCTGAGAGTTGAGCAACGGGATTTACTGATAGTCAGGATATGCTCGTAGTCTAGTTCCCCTGCAATGTCAAATTCGTACTCAATGTTACTTGCCTGAATGGGAGCCGTACCAATTTTCTTGGGAGATGACTTGACCTTACCATCCTTGGCAGTATACTCCTCCATGATATACTCGGTCTTACTTCGCATTGTGGCAATGATGTGAGCTTTACTACCAATCATCCCTTCTATCAGTTTTCGCTCAATGGGGCGAACATTCTTCCACCCATCAAACCCTTTGCCAGCTAGCTCAAGTTCAGCATACCAGGCATGAGTCAGGCTGTCGATGATAATCACATCATAGCCTTCATTTTCAGCTTCTTTAATTGCCTCAATGTACTTGGCTGGGTGAAAAATGGTGAGGTCACAAACATCAAAATTGAAGAAATCTGCATAGCGGCTAGCACTGGCATTCTCAGTGTCAATGACAGCAATCTTGTTGCCCAAATGAGAGGCGATCGCTAATGCCGAAAATGTCTTTCCTGATCCGGAAGCTCCGGAGATAGCCATCCTTAATTTGATGTTGGACTTGGTAGCTTTCTTAAAAACCATAAAATTTTCCTCCTGATGCGACTTTGAGCGTTGTACTTAAATTGATTGCCCGTGACTTTTTCTAGGAATCAGTTCATCTAAATTCCTCGCTACACTCAATGAAACCCCGGAAAATTTAACCGCGACTTGTCGCAAGTTAGTTTTTCCCCAATAGCCTAAATAAAACTACTTCCACAGCCTGATAGGTTGCCACCGCGATTAGCGCAAACATCACGGTGGCATTTTGTTCTAAGCTGCTATAATATCAGTACTCAGACGGTAGTAGTAAAACTTTTTTAACTAAGTACAGTCGCACTTCATTTAGAGGAAAGTCCGTAAATTCAATATGTTGAGCCAAAACTGGTTCATCAGTATCTCTAAAGCAGACCAGTTGTGCTGTATGGTCAGCGCTCATCGTCAGCTTCCAGTGCTGGAACTCTTTCAGCTCGTGGTCTTTCAAAAGTTGCGGTTGGTGGCTCTTGATCGCATCAAGCAGCCAATATGCGTTGGCTTTTTCAGCCAAGTACTTAACTCCATCAGTGTAGATAAATTGTCTCAAACAATGCTTGTAGTACTGAGTTGTGCCTGTGAATTGATTTAGGTCAGCATGATTAAGCATTTTCGGATGTCCTCTGTTGATTCTGTAGCGGTCTAGTAGAACGAGATGCCCCAGTCGCGCCGGGGCTTGATACTATTTGCTAGTCGGCTGCTGCGGTCTCTTCGGTTATGCTGCTTTGCATGGTCTACCAGGCTTACGCTTGGCTGTAGTGGTTGTGGGTGCGGGTGCAGGTATGATGTTCTTTTTGCGTCCGGGTTTGCGCTTTGTTGACTGTGGTTGCGGCTCCAGTTCTGGTTGTCTCGCTTTTGCCAGTTCGATGACATTCACAGGCTCAACCTCTTCGTCCTCGTCAACCACCAGTACCCATTCTTTGGTTGCCACTTTTCGCTGCTGGGGTTGCTCAATTTTCGGGTCCGGTTGCTCAATTGTTTCTGAGCTTGCTTCCCCTTGGTGTTGTACTGGCTGTATTAGTCCACCGACAAAGTCCATCACCATCAGTGCAGCGAATGCGATGACAACGAATTCAATAGCGTAGATCAGTAAGTCTTGCATTGTTTTATCTCCTTAATGCCCCGTGGTGTAGTGTGTGGGGCTAATTGGCGGTCCTAGGAATCGAACCCAGTTGGAGCAGCCACCAGGCTAGCCGTTTTCTCTTAGTCTTGAGTTGTGAAAGTCGAATAGCTTTATTATCTCGCCTCCGGCGCGTTCCTTCCGTCCGGTTCCCAGGCTTCATCAAAGTACGACTCTTAGGGTTTTGCCTTTGCCTCTGCTTATCCTGCTGGCGCTATTCGGCTTATAAATCTCAGGCTTAGGGTCACTCGCCCAGTAGGTCTTTGATATTACGCAGGCTCCCATCTCTGCTTGGTTCGTTTCCCTTGCCTCATACTTTAATAGTATCAACTAGTTAGCAATAAAGCAAGAGGTTAGTAATATCAGTTATTTATGGATATCGGTACAGCACATAATTAATACTAATCAGTTAGTATTGTTAACTATATAATAGCATTGACGATGTAGGAGTCGGAGAAAGTGGCAGTGAGAAACAAAATTCGACAGTTTTTAGAGAGCCTCGGAATAACCGCGTACAAATTCCGCCAGGATGTAGGGATAGCACAACGCACAGCATACGACTTATACAACAACCCTAATCAGCTGCCGTCGTCTACAGTTCTGAGCAAAATTTGTGATACTTATCAGGTTCAACCGGGCGAAATACTAGAGTGGACTCCCAAGAGCAATAAGCAAGACGAAGAGGAAGCTACATCAAAGGACAAATGAGGAGATTATTCCGGTCGAGCAGAAAAGTTCGCCCCAGCCCAAAAAGTCAACTAAGGCTAAGTCTTGCATGAAGGAGGAGGCAGTATGAGCATGACCGAATTGTTTTCCAAGTTAGGCAAGAGAATTCCCTTGTCACTGTGGTTAGAGTTGTCTACAGAGGGCATTGCACCAACATCAGACTGGGAGATCAACCCTTAATGGCAGTAATCTGCTGCCGGGTTGATAAGGATATATACGGAATTTCACCGTGATTCTCCTTAGAACGAATCGCACACAACTACTGGGTGTGATAAAGCCTACCCTTTTTCTCTAGGCAAATTCCAGACCCTTTTTCGCGCATGCAATTTGGTGGAAATTTCGGGCTAATTCGTCCCTCTGCTGCAAGCCGATTTACTATCCAGTATACGCCTGTGTGCGAAAACATTCCTTCTTCCGCTAATCGCGCCACTTCAGCAATTACAATGTCGCAGTTCTCGTCACTGAAGATTGCGCCGTGAATCCCACAGTCATGACGCACAAATTCACGTGTGATGTAATCGATATCCTTCATATCTACGTCCTTTTTTTTTAGACTTTGTTGCTCGTGCATTACTAGCAATCACCTCCATATGCCAGTAGATCTAACACTGAAGGTAGCCAGCTTAATTGCTGTACAGTCTTGTTGTTGCTGTTGAGGAATTGCAATAACAAGACTGTAAATCTTACCTTTTTCAGTAGGCACCTATCTACGTGATGGGAAGCAGCGCATACTCTATTTAAATTGTGAGCGATACTTAGAGAGATACACAATAAACGTAGCTAACCGAAGTCAAACAGCGTTAATTG
>CAZZYE010000181.1:0-10540 GCA_964658145.1 uncultured Stigonema sp. | reverse complement strand
CGTACCCCCCTAGTCCCCAATACGGTTAAAAATCTGAAAATGAACGTCACTGTATTTTTGAAGAGTACGCAAATGGTGGACTAGAAATATTACAAGCAGAATTCCGGGGTGCAGTAGACTATTCAGAACGAATAGGTAAATTGAACTACTCTGTCAGCTTCAACTGCATGGGAACTAAAAGAAGGTTAGACCATGTAGAAGCCGAACGACCAAAGAAAGCTGGGTTACCCCGCCCCTCATTTTTGTAAGAGGTCAGCAAGTTATTAAGGAGGGTACTTCCCATCTCATCCCATAACTGTTCAACAGGTTTCTCCCACTTTCCATCTTTGATAAACACGCGGAAGGCTGCAAGTATAGGAAATACGAAAGGAATAGGTAGCGTGTGATTGAATTGTTTACCTGTAATGAATAGATAAGACTTTTTTTCAACACCGTTTAACTTGCTGAGTCCTTTTTGCTGATCGTACTCACTGCGAAGGCACTCCTCAAGATAGAGTACGTCTTTAAGTAAAGGAACAATTTCTCTGAAGTCGTCCTTTTTCCAATTCCTTATAAGAGTGCCGTATGCAGTGAAGGTGGCGCTGGGATTTTTAGGTGAACCGTCTGCTCCTCGCCAAGGATACACCTTGTTGTTAATACAAGCAAGACGACGAACCAAGTCAGTCACATCGTATTGCTTAGCTTCTCCCTCTCGGAAAGCTACATATGGCTCACATTCGGGAGGAAGGTATTCTTGGATGATGTCCCACTCCCCAGCCAGATTCTTTAGACTAAACTCCTCAACACTCTCACTAGTATTGCGATACCTGCTGATATTTGATATTTCTTCTTCGTTGATGTTAACTAGCACAAATATTTGTACACTAGCCTTTTCCAACTCTGAATAGTCATTCTTACCCGCTTCTGGATTAAGTTTTGGTTTAAAGCGTCTGGATTGAAGCTTATCGTAATTTTCGCGGGCTTTCATGATAGCAGTGTACGTATGCCCACCATTTACAATACCGTTGCCAATGAATTTTTCCTCTTCTTCCTCATCAGGGCTAACCAGGAAAAGCTCAATATCAAATCCCCCACCAGCACCGTGACCTTTAACCTGTATAGACTCGGCAACAATTAGGATGCCATTGTTGTAGAAGATGAACTCTTCTGGTTCTTTTGCCAGCGTCGCCAACATACTCTTAACAGTCCGCCGTTTTTCATCCGCTAGCCTAGCATTGGGGTCTAAAGGTAAATCTTTTGGGAGTTCACAGACAGGAACTGTAAGATTCCAGATGACTCGACCAGATTCTTTGTCCTCTTTGTATGCTTTGCAAGCAGTGGTAGCAAAGAACGGAGCAGTTATCTTCTTAGCCATTTATCTCTCCTGCGCTCTACGGAACGCTTAAAATGTTTACGTACCCAACAGGACACATAAGCAATTATACACGAGGAAAAACCCGGAACGCTAGGTTGATGAAAAATTTACAATCATCATGTCATAAACCCTACACTTGCCCCATAACTATCAATACGGTTCAGTAGTTGTTTACCTACCGTCAACTTATGTAGAGACGCGAAATTTCGCGTCTCTACACCGATTTAATTCCCACCGATAACCCTTAACTGAACGGTATTGCTTTTCAATGCCATTTTGGTTGTTAAACATAACCTTTTCATATCCATCCTAGTTCCATTTTGACTATCTTGACTGCTGTTGCTACAGGACCCGCACCAAATGATATTTTATAAGGCTTGTCTGGATTTTTAGGCTTGGAGTCTATCCTGACTACGTTATCCTTCCAAAGAGGGTTTTCTCTTGACCAATCTAGCTGTGCTAGTTGCAAAACTTTTTCTTCATTGAAATAATTGCTTTCTGGTGAATAAGTGCAGTAGAGTAATCGCCCCAATACATCCAGTCCAACACTTACACCTAGTAGACATTCTTCCTTAAAGACTTTTACATCATCAACTGTTAATTGCTCAACACTTTTATCAAAAATATACTGCGTATTGCTGCATTCCGCGAAAAACTGATTCAGGCAACTCGCCAAAGCTTCAGATGTTTCATCAACATCATAATCTTGCAGTTCATCGCTTGGATTATCAGCCAACACTAAGCTGACAAATTTAGCTATATAATTAGTAGTGTAAATTAGCTTATTTTTAGTTGCGGGACTCGCTTTAATTTTTTCTGTCTTCCCGTAAAACATTGGCACTTGTTCTATCAAGTTTTTAGTGATGCCAACTCGCCCGGAAAACTCACCAAATGACAATAATAATGATTTATCCAGTTGTTTGGTTTGAGCCATGTCTCGAAAATCTGTTTGACACTGGCGAAAGTCCCCTTCTAAAACCAGGGTAATGGGAAAATCATTATCAGCAATTAACTCGCTTTCAGTACTTTCAATCAATTCGTGAATTGCACGTTTACGATGCTGACCATCAGTAATATCTAACTTAACTCCACGGCGAATGACAACTATACAAATACCCCTACCTAATTCAATGATAGTAATTTTATCTGGGGCTACATTTGCGGTGAGTGTCCCGATAATCCAAGGTTTTCCCTTTTGAACACGATCAACAATATATCGTTTTATTTCATCGCCATGACCTTGAACCTCTGGACGATTCTTTCCAGAATCAGGGTCATTGCCAGTAGACGGTTTGGCTTGAAGAAGAACAGGCAAGTCTCCTGCAGGTACATTGATTTGTACCATTCTACGCTTCCCTTGCTGAAAAATTAGCCCTGGATAGCATCGCTCTCGGTGATACTGTGAGAATAACGGCTCAATCAAGCTACTAAACTGAGCTTTCTCCTCAGGCGGAACACTATTGTTGCTATCCTCATTTGTTTGTGCCATACAAATACGTATACAATTCGGCAGATGCTAACAAATATAATAAGCTACATGTTTAGGCACTGTAATCAGTGAAAACCACAGTGCAACAGGCATCTATGTAGGGTGCGTTAGGCTGCCGCCGTAACGCACCATGATTGACGACTTTGGTGCGTTACGCTTCGCTAACGCACCCTACGCTGAAAATTTATTTATATATTTAATGTTATTTATCCCAACATAGGTAGTAAAAACATTAATATAGTTTTTATACACTATACTCAGTCAAAAGCACAGTGCAACAGGCGAAGGAATAAATTCAGGTTTCCAAACAAGAAACGCCACGTTAATTCTGCTTATTACAAAATAGGTGGAAGTCCTACTTGCTTTGGTTCAACGAGGTTGCCATCAAAACCTATTGTTTTATTTTCAACAGTTCTAGCTTTAGCCAAATCCTGGCGAAGTTCGGCACGATCAATGTGATCTTGAATACCACCCAAAATATACATGAGTAACCTCGCCGCTAGATCCCGTCCAGCAACCTGCACCCGCTTTTTGTTTGGGTCATACAAAACGCCATACCAGAGAGATTTCGGGTACTCCATCCCACTAAATCCGCCTTGCTGGTCGTACTTACGAAGCTTCTTAAATATGTCTTCTAGGGATAACTTTTTCCTAAATACCAAGATACCAAGAGCTTGAGCTAATGCCACTTGACCAACAGGACGGAAAAGCATATTTCCTTCGCCCCCATCGTTTTCAAAGCTGAAGCGTCGCAATTGAGGCGTATCCTCGTATTCCAGAATCTTGTAACTTCCTAGGCTTGCCAAGTTATCGAACAGCACTCGAAAATCCTTAATCCCCTTTTCCAGTTCGTCATCCTCTGGTCGCATGGGAATTAGACCTTTGTCCAAGGGTTTCCAGTGCAGGAACTTTTGCCCTAAGTATCGTTCAGACATTTCTTTGATCGCTTGCAGCGTCGTCAAAACCGTAGACTTGGCTGCAACCGTCGCACTATTCCAGTTGACGCGAGGTTTCCTGTCCTCACGCTGTTCCAAAAGCGGATGAGTAACAGCAATTTTTCTAGCGACAATGGAAAAACCATCATCCTCATTCAGCTGTGCTAACTGACCTTTACTCAAAGATACAGCCATCAGGTTGACATGAACAAATATGGATCTCACCCGTCGTCTGGCTTCTTCACGGGTTTCACCAGCAGCAACCGCACAAATGAACTCAATACCAATTTTTTCTTTGGGCAAGCTTTGCAACTCAGCAGATGATACATGGTATTTTTCTATCAAGTCATCTACTGTAATGAAAGTTCCGTAAGGAGTTTTATCCTTTTTGGATCGCTGGAGTTTACCAGTGTTAACCAACTCCATCAAACCCTGCACCCCCATCAGTCGATGTTGACCATCTAAGGCATAAATAGTCACATTCTCCTCAAAAATATTAAGTAGACCAAATGTATTATTTTTATCCAACGGCGAGAATTCAATACTAGATTTTATGGCTCGTCCCTTACTATCCCACTCCGGTGCATTGGGATTGTCTACCCAAGGCTGGTTAATCACCACTAGAACAGGCGGGAATTTGTGATTTCCTGTTACCAAATACTGCACCAAGGGTGCTTGACGTGACCAATCAAGCGGACGCTGCTGAATTTCATCAATGCTATCGGCGTCAATTTCGATATTATCCGTCTGAGGATTGTACTTTTGCTGAAGTAGGGGTAAGCAAGATGCGAAGTGAACCCGTCCCGCAAACCATTCCAGAGTAACTGAACCTACATACGCCTGGATACCACCCATCTCGGTTTTCTGAACTAGAATCCGATCGCGAGTCCCAAGATACTTGTCCAGCAGTAAAGTGAAAAGCTCTAGATCCTTATTTTCCTGTTCAATATATTGGTTAGCAAGAGGAGCGATCGCCTCAGTTGGAATGTTGTTCATTTTATTTTTTCAAAATCAAAACTATAGCACAGTTAAATATACAAAAAATTGAGAGTTAAAAAATTTGGTTTTTAAAAACCTCAACTAGTACAAATTTATGTAATACTTAGTTTGCCTTTGCATAATAAGCCCCAACGAATAAAATTCACAGCTATACAAACTCAGTATTGATTTCTTCGGGTGAGTAATGCCCTAAGTTCTTACAAGTGGTGGGCAATGCCCACCCTACATAAGTAAATAACGCAATGACGATAGCACAACAGCCAGAAAACAAAAGTCAAGGTCAGCGGACTGTACCAGAGTTAGTAGACGATATCCAGGATCTCACCACTGAAATTCAAGAACTGTACGGCTTAGACGCCATACCTTGGTGCGTCGGCTACTCTGGTGGTAAAGATAGTTCATGTGTACTACAATTAATTTGGAATGCGATCGCCGCACTCCCACCTTCCAAGCGGACCAAGCCCATCCATGTCATTACAACAGACACGCTGGTAGAAAACCCAATAGTCTCTGCTTGGGTACGTAAATCTCTGGAACAGATGAAAGTTGCTGCTAAAGAGCAAGGATTGCCGATAGAACCCCATCTCTTTTACCCTGCAGTCAAAGACACATTTTGGGTGTGCTTGATTGGCAAAGGCTACCCATCGCCTCGCAATCGTCTGCGTTGGTGTACTGAAAGATTAAAAATTAAGCCTGCTGACCGCTTCATTCGTGAAGTGATTCAAGCAAACGGTGAAGTGATTCTTGTCTTAGGTACTCGCAAGGCTGAAAGCGTCAAACGTAGCGCTACAATGGCTAAACATCGAGAGTGGCGGATACGCGATCGCGTCAATACTAATCCCAACAGACCTAACTCTCAAATTTACCTTCCCATAGAATACTGGCGGACTGATGAAGTTTGGCTTTATTTAATGCAATGGCAAAATCCTTGGGGATATAGCAACAAAGATTTATTCACCATGTATCGGGGTGCGACATCAGATAACGAATGTCCCCTAGTGATTGATACTTCTACCCCAAGCTGTGGTGATTCTCGCTTTGGGTGCTGGGTTTGCACAATCGTTAGTAAGGACAAATCAATGGAGGCAATGATCCAGAACGATGAAGAAAAGGAATGGATGCAGCCTCTATTAGATATACGTAATGAATTAGATATTAAAGACGACCGTGACAAGAGAGACTTCCGACGTATCTGGGGTGAAGTTCAACTTTTTGAACGCAATGTAGAAGGCGAGATTTCTGTTGAACCAATTCATGGTCCATATACCAAATATTGGCGGGAACATTGGTTAAGACGAGTATTAGAAGCGCAAACACAAAGTCGTAGCACCGCACCAGAAAATATGCGTGACATAACCCTAATTACCTTAGAAGAAATGAGCGAAATTCGGCGCATCTGGCTAGAAGAAAAACACGAATTTGATGATAGTTTACCCCGCATTTATAAAGAAGTCACAGGCGAACCTTTTATAGACCCGCGTCCTGGTGCTGGCTATAGTCTGCTAGGTAGCGATGAATGGGCTGTCTTAGAGGAAATCTGTGAAGAAGATGCGATGCATTTAGAACTTATGGCAAAACTCCTAGACACAGAACGCCAGTATCAAAAAATGACCCGTCGCGTGGGAATATACGAGGCGCTAAAAAAATGTTTTGAGACGAGTTCCCGTTCCCCAGCAGAAGCAATTAAGAATGCTCACTTGAAAAGAGACTTGAAAACAGCAGTTGAACAAGGCAACGTTGAAAAAGTCAAGCAGCTAACTTTGGGAGATGTAGCAACGCATTTGGCAACGGATTTGGCAGCGGATGAGGTAACAGATGTAACGGATGAATTGACTGTAGACCCGACAGATAACTCATCCGCTACATCCGTTACAACATCCGTTGCCGATGAATTGACTGTGGAACCGACAGATAACTCATCCGCTACATCCGTTACAACATCCGTTGCCAAACAATCCACTTGGGCAAACATTAAATTCCAAAAATAAGTTAAATGCCACCTTCGCGTGATAAAAAAATATAACATACCACTGTGATATTCCTTGAACTCGTATTACAAAACTTTGGTCCCTACTGTGGTCGTCAAGTCATCGATCTTGACCCAAAAACTAACGACAATCACCCGATCATCCTACTAGGTGGGATGAATGGAGGGGGAAAAACTACCCTCATGGATGCTATTCGCCTCGCGCTTTATGGGCATCGCGCTCAATGTTCCACCCGTGGTAATCTCAGTTATAGCGATTTTCTCACACAATGCGTTAACAGCCACACTTCGCCAGTAGAGAAAACCCGTATAGAATTAGCTTTTGAACATATAGAAAATGACAAGCCGATAAAATACCGTATCGTGCGGACTTGGGAAAAAAACCCTAAAGATGGTAAAGACCACTTAGGCATTTTGGATATTCGTGAAAATGATGAATGGCTTGACACCGCCTTAGTAAATATCTGGGACGAGTATATTGAAAATCTACTGCCCTTAGGAATTTCTAACTTGTTTCTGTTTGATGGCGAACAGGTTAAAGAACTCGCAGAACAGGAAACACCTCCACCGATTGTAGTTGATGCCATTCGCGGACTTTTAGGGCTAGAGTTAGCAGAACGCTTAGCAGTTGATCTAGAAATTTTAGTCAACCGTAAACGCAAGGAACTTGCCGATATACAAGACCTAGAAAACCTGGAAGAAATTGAACAAAACCTGAAACAACAACAAGAAGAATATAATAAAGAGACGCGATTAATTGCATCTCTACAACAGAAGTTAGAACAAGCAGAAAAAAACCAGCAACTCGCCTTTGATAAATTCATTTCCGAGGGTGGTAAAATTGCAGGTGATCGCACTCAGCTAGAAAAACAGCAGGAGCAAATAACAGAGGGCGTCGAGTCAGCGCGATCGGGCATGGGTGAATTAGCGGCTGATATTTTACCCCTGGCGTTGATTCAACCTCTGCTTACTCAGGCGCAAAGTACAGGAGAAAAAGAAATTCACCGTCACCAAGCACAAATAGCACAGAATATATTGCAGGATCGAGATCAACGCCTAATTAATAAAATTGCTGACTTAGGTATATCAGACTCACAATTAGACAAAATAAAATCATTGATAAATGAAGAAAATCAAGCGCTTCACCCAGAAAATAATGAAGAATCCTGGCTATTAGCTGATCCAGAAACTATCAATCAACTAACTAATATTAATAATTATTACTTGGAAAATGCAAAAATATCTGCACAACAGCAACTAGCAGTTCTTAAAAATAAGGAAGAAGAAATAATCACCTTAGAAAGACAATTGCAAACTGCTGCATCTCCAGAAGCATATCAAAAGCTAGTAGATGCACTGCAACAAGCACAAAATCAAGTTGCCGAAGTGAAAGCAGCATCCCTTACAGCACACCGTCGTTCAGTTGAATTAGAGGCAGCAATTCAAAAGTCAAAAAAGAACTTACAAGAATATACTAAGCAAAATCTTGACCTCAAAAATAACGAACATATTATCGCCGCTTCTGCCAAAGTTCAAGAAACACTCAAGCTTTTCCGCGAACGCTTGACCCTGAGAAAACTGAACAAATTAGAAGTAGAAGTAACCGAGTGCTTCCGCTACCTCCTGCACAAGTCTGATTTAGTGCATCGCGTTGCTATAAACACCCACACCTTCAGCCTCTCCTTGTATAACCTACAAGGTAAACCCGTTCCGAAACATCGCCTTAGCGCAGGCGAAAAACAACTATTAGCGATCGCCTTCCTTTGGGGATTAGCCCGTGTTTCCGGACGCCGCCTACCAGTAGCAATTGATACCCCATTAGGACGCTTAGACTCATCCCACCGCAGTAACCTAGTCGAACGCTACTTCCCATTCGCCAGCCATCAAGTCATTCTGCTTTCCACCGACACCGAAATCGGACAAAAGGAAGTGCAAACACTGCGGTCAAACGATGCGATCGCCCGCGAATACCTCCTAAAATACAACTCATCCACCCGCCAAACAAAAATCGAACCAGGTTATTTCTGGTAAAACTCATTCGTAGCGATGCGTATTCTGTAGTTGTGATTCCTGGTGGTGAAGCCGACTTGCCACTTTTATAATGAAACTGCTCAACCAGTAACCCCTAATACAATCCACTGGGGTATCTTCCTAGCGGGAACAATTTTTATAAATGTGAGGTAGTACCGAGTTGAAACAAATGACACTTGATGCATTGCTAAAAGCTTATGCTCAATTACACCAAATCATTGAAGATTTATACGAAGCATCGGAAAAAGCTTTAGAAAACAATGACCTTGAAGATGCTAGCTTACTAGAGAGTAGAGCAGATAAACTTTATCAAGAAACTGAAAATTTGGAATTTGTGATTTCAGAACTGGAGGAAAAATGAAAACAGTTGAAGAGGTAAGGACTCGTGCTAAAGAACTCAGTAGGCAAGCAGTTGAATTAATGCACAAAGCGACAGAACTATGTTTAACAGACCGAGAGCAAGCCAAACAGTACAGACAACAGGCAAGAGAAGCTATGAAGCGCTGCCAAGTATTGATACAAGAGTTGAAACGTCAACAAGCAAGCTAAAAACTGGCTAGCCTGAATGACTGCCAGTTTTTAACTTTACCCTACTGCGTAGACTAGCTGATGCCAAGCGATTAAAATTAGTTGGTCAACGCCGAGGCGCACATTATGTGCTTTTATAGCGCGGAAATACGCGCCGCGCTTTTTTAAGCGCATTTTCACCGAATAAATCCGCTATGCCCATTGTCACTGGCTAGCCCTACAAACAAATTGCCAAACAAATAGACGACAATAATGCGATCGCCCGCGAATACCTCCTCAAATACAACTCATCCACCCGCCAAACAAAAATTCAACCAGGGTATTTCTGGTAAAACTCATTCGCTGCGCAGATCAACTTTATCAAGAAACGTCAATATCAGTGGCTGAGCGAGAAAGTCCTCGCGTTCATGACGATAGCAACCCGATCGCTTTCCTTTCAGTTGTGATATCTCTATTTCTCTAGTTACTACCCATACTGTTCTTGGTTTATCTAAATTTAGTTGAATTTTTGTAAAAGCCTCTTTAGGTAAGCTCTGTGCTAATTCATCTAGCCTAATTGTTTGTTGATTTTCCTCTGATATATTAATGCTCACCAACCTCCTGCCCAGAGAACGGAAGGCGATCTCTCTCTGGTAATCCTCTATTTATTTCTTTAGCAATTGTGAATGCCTCAAAAGTGTTATATTGCTTAAGCATTCCGCTGCACACAACAATTTCACACTCGTACCCTTCCTTTTTATGAGTTGGTAGAAACCAACGGGATTGAGAATGTTTAAAAACATCGCGGCGAGTGACTCTAAATTCTACATACCAAACATCATAATCATCGTATTTGACCAAAGCGAATATCTTGGCGGCATATAAAGCTTGTGCATGTAATTGATCGTAATATTCATTCATCAATATCCCATATATCCCTTGCCGTACAAGTGTTCTATTATTGTAGTGCTTTGATACAGCCGACTGGTTTTAAATTCACTTAAGTCAAGCATGGTTTCAATTAAAAAACGATAGCAGAAAAACCTATTTAACTTTTAGCCAGCTAAATATATCAGCAACTCGTACCTGCCAATCTGCCAAGACATCAAGAACAGATAATTTATCGGTATCATATTTTACAGTGGGCAATTGATTGGGTTGAAATACCATTACTGATTTATCATCAGGGTCAATGAACCAACCTAGTTTTGTCCCCTGGTTGATAGAGAAAATAATTT
>CAZZYE010000180.1:0-10549 GCA_964658145.1 uncultured Stigonema sp. | reverse complement strand
CGATCTCCCATTCCCCTAACCTGTGGCAAGATTAAAATCAGATCGTATGGCAATAAACTAGGCAAACCAAATGCTAGGAACCAAACTTGTTGGAAGATACCAAATTATTAGCCATTTGGGAGGAGGAGGATTTGGAGAAACCTTTGTTGCTTGTGATACTCAATTACCCGGTACACCTCAGTGTGTCGTCAAAAAACTTAAGCTTCAATCAACCGATCCCGTAACTTTAGAAACAGCCAGACGTTTATTTGATACAGAAGCTCAAGTTCTGTACAAATTAGGTACTCACGAACACATTCCTCAACTTTTGGCTTACTTCGAGGAAAACGAAGAATTCTATCTTGTACAAGAATTCATCGAAGGTCATGACCTGAGCCAAGAAATCATACCAGGAAAAACCCTAAGTCAAGACCAGGTGATTTCCCTTTTACAAGAAATCTTGGAAATATTACAATTTGTCCATCAGCAACAGGTAATTCACCGCGATGTTAATCCAAGCAATATACTTAGACACAAACAGGATAACAAGTTAGTGTTAATTGACTTTGGAGCAGTCAAACAAATTACGACTCAGGTGGTTACTCCTGGTGGACAAACAAAATTTACTGTTGCTATAGGTACTCCCGGATACATCCCCAGCGAACAAGCTCAAGGCGATCCAAAATTTAGCAGCGATATCTATGCAGTGGGGATCGTTGGCATTCAAGCCCTTACGGGTGTATCCCCGGCTCAATTAGAAAAAGATGCGGAAACTAATGAGATTATATGGCAAAAAAACTCTGCAGTGAACGAAGATTTCGCCAAAATTTTAGACAAAATGGTGCGCTATGACTTTCGCCAACGTTATCCTTCAGCAACAGTTGCTCTACAAGCACTGCTCGATTTAAATAACCCTAACCCTAGCACAGTTGCACTAAATATTCCAGTTTCCAAAAAAAATGTTATAAAATTCACTAAACATAAAAAAAATCTCTTGATAAAATTTATCACAGGGATGATTTTAATAGGAATAGGTCTAGCAGCATCTATATACATTACTCATAGTATCAATTCTGCTAATGCCACTGAATTGTATAAGCAAGCAAATACGCTTTATGAGTTGCAACGCTATAAAGATGCTTTAACAAATTATGAAAAAGCAGTTGAAATCAGACCTGATTATGCTCAAGCTTGGAATGGACAAGCCAAAACACTGTCGGAATTGAAAGAATATCAACTCGCACTTGCAGCCTACGACAAAGCAATTCAAATTCAGCCGACTTATTTAGAAGCTTGGAGTGGGCGTGGCTTTGTCTTAAATAATTTGCAGCGATATCAAGAAGCAATAGCTTCCTTTGACAAAGCCTTACAACTAGAAAATAAATCTCCAGAAGTCTGGAATGCAAAAGGTGAAGCTTTTAGTAATTTAAAGCAATACGATCAAGCAATTAAATCTTATGATAAAGCGCTTGAATTGAAGCCAGACTATTACGAAGCTTGGTACAATAAGGGTTGGTCGTTACAGAATTTAAAACAGTACAATGAGGCACTAGTAGCATACGATAAAGCCGTTGAATTAAAACCAGACTACGAGCAAGCCTGGTATAATCGGGGTAATGCACTCGTCAATTTACAACGGTACCAAGATGCATTTACGAATTATGATAAAGCAGTGCAATACAAGCCAAATCATTACCAAGCCTGGTTGTCAAGAGGTAATGTACTGATTAATTTACAACGATATCCTGAAGCAATAGAATCTTTTAATCAAGTCATTAAATATAACCCGAATAGCTATAAAGCATGGTATAGCCGGGGTTGGTCACTTCATCAACTGAAACGCTATGAAGAAGCAGTTGAATCTTATAATAAAGCAATTGAATTGCAGCGCAATGATTATCAAGTATGGTATAATCGTGGAAATTCGCTATACAATTTACAGAAATACGTAGAAGCAATTGCCTCTTACAATAAAGCACTTCGTTACAAACCAGATAATTACGAAAGTTTGTACAGTAAAGGCAATGCCTTATTTAATTTGAAAAGGTATCCAGAAGCAATAGCATCTTATAACAAAGCTATTAAAATTAAGCCTGATTACCAACAAGCAATAAATGCTCGCAATCAAGCACAAGGAATGATGAATTATGAATTATAAATTATGAATGTTCAAACTTCATAATTCATTTAATATTCACCTCTTGCAGTTCGTTTCCGGCATCAAACGATTTCATGGTCACGGCTGAAGATTTGTTAATTAATCGCTCTGTTATTTTTTGGACAACAGAACTCGCCATTTTTTTTGAACCCATCTTTTGATCTTCAGCGACTTGGTGCTGCTTGGAACTATACTCAATCAACTTTATTTGAGCGGTTTGGTAAACAGGAGTATCTTTAGGAACCTGTTGGAGAAATTTTACAGCATTATCAAAGTCCTGCTTCGCTGCTAGGTCGTAGGCTTTTTGTAAAAGATAGGTAGCTCTAATCCGTTGCTTTTCACTGTACTCTGCTAATTTTTGTTGAACTCTGGTTCCGGCAGAAGTTTCTTTGGGAATTTGGCGCAGACATTGTAAAGCGCCAGCAAAATCTTTTTCTGCAGCTTTTTCTTGGGATTTGGTTAACAAGTCATATGTTTGTACGTCAACATTAGCTTGTGCATGCTTAACTATGAGACTTGTTTTCGATTGCCAATAGAAAATATCGGAAACTCGAGTAGATGCGTGAAGTGCATCTGTCCATCGACCCTCATGAAGAGCGTGTTCAGCTACTTGGTATTGTTCAGCAGCAGATCGCCATTGATTTTGCCACTCTTCGATTGTGGTTTGCGCATCTGGATAAACATTACTCGTTGCGGGAATTGATTTAGCCAGAGCGATCGCTCCCTCCAAATCCCCTGATTGAAATTCTTCTGTTGCTTTATATAAAGTTTGTGTTTCTGAATACGCCGGAGAGTTATTGAGTAAAGAATATACTCCAAATCCCACTAACAAAGAATTAGCCGCCAACCCTACTCTCATTCCTGTAAGCAGGGGTGATTTAGCTCTCGACTCCCCAGCAGCGGGATCGTCTTCGTTAGAAGATGGAATCCCGGTATAATTTGCTTCGCGTATTTGCGGTTTTTCTGTTTCCAGTGGCATTTGCAGTAGTGCCTGTACCGCTTCACCTTCTAAATAGTTTGCTTCTAATTTTAATTGTTTTTCTCTTTCTAATGGCATTTCCACCAGTGCCTGCAGCACCTCAGCTGCTGATTGGAAGCGTTCTTGAAAGTCGTAGCATACCATTTGAGTGAGGATAGCAGCCAGATAGTCGCTGACTGGCGTGTTGCAAGTGCGCCAAATGATCTGGTGGGAATGAGGCTCTACTTTTAATTGCAGTGGTGTTAACCCTGTTAAAGCTTGGATGGCAATCATGCCCAAAGCATAAATATCACTGTTGATCTGTGTCTGTCCAATAAATTGTTCTGGCGGTATATACCCCAATGAGGTAACAGGAATCCTATAAATGGGCAATACCTCATCTAACTTAAAATCAACTGGCTGAATTGAGCCAAAGTCGATGAGAACTAACTTACCGTCGTCAGCACGTCTGATTAAGTTTTCTGGCTTGAGGTCGCAGTGGATGACTCCTTGAGAGTGAACAAACTTGAGAATGTCTAAGACGTCTTGTAAAAATTTGATAACTTCGCTTTCAGTCCACAGATACTCTACATTTTCTTTGGTAGGCAGTTCTGCAGTCAGCGCATGTCCTTCAATAAACTCTTGTACTAAATAGAAGCGTTCATTTTCTTCAAAACAGGCGATCAGGTGGGGAATTTGGTCGTGATGTCCCAGATACTTCAGGGTTTCAGTTTCAGTCAGAAAGTGCAACCTGAGGGTTTGTAAGTAGCTTGGTTCGCAATTGGTAACCTTAAGCTGTTTTACAACGCATTTTGGATTCTCTTGAGTCTCAATGTCTACGGCAATGTATGTTTGTCCAAATACCCCTGTACCCAGGCTTTGGACGACTTGGTAACGTCCTTGTAGTACTTTACCGATTATGTAATGGGTCATTGGCTGGTTACTTAAGTCACTGCTTATATAGATTTTCTTAGACTGCTCCCTATTTCCGGAATGCCTTATAAACACAGGAATAGAGCGTTATCTCTTCAATTATAACATTTTTCTCTAGTTAGTTTTACTGATTTTATGAAGCTGATTGACTGGCTTTAAACACTTAGTCTATAAGGTCTTGATCAAGTATTAAATATTGCGCTCTCTATTAAAAATAGGTAATATTTTTTACTTATAATTCAGTACTTGGTTTAGCAATTTATGCAAGTATTATCCTCTAAACTTTGTTTACAAAAGGAGAAGAATATAAAATTTTAGTAAAGAAAGTTTTCTATTTTGCCATGGGGATGTAAAGTAGGAGTTATAATTACACAGGCTGAAGCCTATGGCTACGCAAGCTAGTCCCTGTAGTTGCACGATGCACAATAAATGCTGTTGGTCGTGACGCAAATACTCACTAAAACTCTTACCACTATTAATAACCCGACGACAAATAGGATGCGCCATGCCGACCTATCGATCCAAAACCTCCACCCAAGGACGCAATATGGCCGGTGCCCGCGCGCTCTGGCGCGCCACCGGAATGCAGACCGCAGATTTCGAGAAGCCAATCATTGCGATCGCCAACTCCTTTACCCAATTCGTACCCGGTCACGTTCACCTGAAGGATCTGGGTCAATTGGTGTGCCGTGAGATTGAAGCTAACGGTGGTGTCGCCAAGGAATTCAACACCATCGCAGTGGACGATGGCATCGCCATGGGCCATGACGGGATGCTCTACAGTCTACCCTCGCGCGAGATCATTGCTGATTCGGTTGAGTACATGGTCAACGCCCATTGTGCCGACGCCCTGGTCTGCATTTCCAACTGTGACAAGATCACCCCCGGGATGTTGATGGCAACCCTGCGTCTCAACATTCCCACCGTATTCGTTTCCGGCGGTCCCATGGAAGCTGGCAAGACGAAGCTCTCGGATCACAAACTGGACTTGGTGGACGCTATGGTAGTTGCTGCAGACGACCGGATCAGCAACGAGGTTGCCGACGAATATGAACGTTCCGCGTGCCCAACCTGTGGCTCTTGCTCTGGCATGTTCACTGCCAACTCCATGAACTGTCTCACCGAAGCTATCGGCCTTGCCTTACCAGGCAACGGCACCGCGCTCGCGACCCATTTCGACCGTAAGGATCTGTTCCTCAACGCCGCGCGCACCATTGTCAGCATTACCCGTCGCTACTACGAGCAGGACGATGAATCAATCCTGCCACGCTCTGTGGCCAGTTTTAAAGCGTTCGAGAATGCCATGATGCTGGACATCGCTATGGGCGGTTCAACCAACACAATTCTGCACTTGTTAGCCGCCGCCCATGAAGCTGGTGTTGATTTCACCTTGACCGACATCGACCGCCTCTCGCGCAAGGTTCCACAACTCTGCAAGGTAGCACCTAACACACATTCGTATCATATCGAGGATGTCCACCGTGCTGGCGGCATCACCAGCATTCTCGGCGAGCTGGATCGTGCCGGACTGCTCCACACAGACGTGCCGACGGTCCACAGTAAGACGCTGAAAGAAGCGCTCGATCACTGGGATGTCATGCGTACCGATGACGAAGCCGTCCACACCTTCTTCAAGGCTGGCCCTGCGGGTATCCCAACTCAGCAAGCTTTCAGTCAATCGACCCGGTGGTCCTCACTTGACCTAGATCGGGAAAACGGCTGTATCCGCAGCATCGAAAACGCCTTCAGCACCGAGGGCGGACTTGCTGTGCTATACGGCAACCTGGCTGAGCGCGGTTGTATTGTGAAGACGGCAGGCGTAGACGAAAGCATTCATGTTTTTGTTGGTCGGGCGCGCATTTATGAAAGTCAGGATGCGGCTGTCAAAGGAATTCTCTGCTCGGAAGTGGAGCCGGGTGATGTGGTGATCATTCGCTATGAAGGGCCACGTGGCGGCCCTGGTATGCAGGAAATGCTCTATCCGACCAGTTACCTTAAATCTAAGGGTCTGGGTAAGGTTTGTGCCTTATTGACCGATGGTCGCTTCTCAGGTGGTACTTCGGGCCTCTCGATTGGTCATGCCTCTCCGGAGGCAGCGGTGGGCGGCAACATTGCGCTGGTCAAGGGCGGCGATCGCATCCTGATCGACATTCCCAATCGCAGCATCAATGTGGATCTATCGGCGGAGGAATTAGCCAACCGTCGTGTAGCAATGGAAGCAAAGGGCAAAGATGCCTGGAAGCCGGATCTGCCCCGTTCGCGTCGGGTGAGTGCGGCACTCAAGGCTTATGCACTGTTGGCGACTAGCGCGGATACTGGCGCGGTACGAAACCTGGAAATGCTTGAGTAGAGAAATACGCAGACACAAAAACGGGGGAAGTGTCGCTTGCAACAGGTTAATGGTAAGGTAGGAAAGCCTATCCTTGTTTAAATTTTACTGGTGCCCCAATACGCTCCGAATCTTGTAGTCTCTGAAAAGTAGGCAACTTGTCTTACAGCAGTTTTCACATAAATGAACCACAATTGTAGGGGCGAACGGCCGTTCGCCCCTACAAATGGTGTGGTCTATTTACCTGAAAATGGCTGTAATTTAATCAGATTGATCGCCTTCGTTTTGTACTACCTCAGATTTATCTGTCAATGGCTTAACTACCCGTGCGATCGCCGTATGTACAAAAGCCTTGATAAATTCATCTCGGCGATTAAGTTGAAACTGTCGCTGTACAACCTCAGTCATACCACCATCACCCCAATCTTGGTCATGGCGAAAATACTCAATAAAACTCTTACCAGCAATCCGCGTTAGGTAAGCCCCTGTCACCCCTTGAATTGCCCTACCAATAATAAAAGTGCCAATATTAAGCTGCAATGCCGTGGAAACTAATTCCAACGCTCCCTTAAGAATCCCCAAACTGGCAATAGTTTTCGCCAAAGACACTGCCAGTTCCCGTCCGCGCTCCATGTTCAGTTCACACCCGTAAATTTTACCAATTTCCACTACCATTTGCGCATTCACAGCGGCTGTTGCCAACAAATCTACTACTGGCAGAGGCGTCACCGTAACCACACCAGCAACAATCCACTGAAACCGCTCCACTATTTTCTCAGCTTGGCGGCGACGCTGACCATCTACGAGTTTGCGTGCTTCCTCTCCTAGTCGCAGAGATTTCAGGAGCATGTTATCTGCCACTAAATCTTCACCTTCTGCCCGTAAAATCGCTGCCATGCGCCGCAGTAATGGTAAAATATTTGACTCCGGTTGGAAAATTTCCCCATCTTCAACTTCTACAGCTTGCGGATTAGCGGCGATCGCTACCACATCATTCGCGGCAATAAATCCCTGCACCCGTTGGCGCAACTGTGTCAAAATCGCTTCTTTATCTTCTTGTGTATATAAGTCGCTTTTATTCAAAACAACGAGCGATCGCTTGCCTATTTCTGCTAATGTTCGTAATGGCTCATATTCTGACCGCCGGATGTCATTATCGACCACAAACAACAGTAAATCTGCGGCGGTTGCCAGTTCTCTTGCCAGTTGTTCCCTCTCGGTTCCCGCCACCCCTGCTTCTAAAATCCCTGGAGTATCTGTAATTAAAATTTTACGCTCTAATCCCTTCAACCTCAGACAATAAGTTTCCCCTGCCTGAGTTGTTCCCATCGGTGCATCTACCCTACCCACCATGCGTCCCATCACTGCATTTACCAACGAGGTTTTGCCAGCACTCCCAGTGCCAAACACCACGACTTGGATCTCGCCACGTGCTAAATTTGCTTCAATTTCTTGCGATTGATTCAGTAATGCAAGACGAGCAACTTCATCTTGAATTTGCGCTACCTGTTGCCGCACAGCTTGTAGATTTGAAGAAGCCGCCTCAGGTTTAGCATCGGGGATTTGTACGCTTAAACGTTGTCTCCGGGTGCGGCGACTCCGCTCCTCGCCAGCCTGAATCACCAGCATATAATAGATAAACGCGGCAATTAAGGCGCCAACGAGAACAACCAGCAACAACAACAGCAGATTGCCGAGAAACGGAGAAGAAAAGGACAACTGCCAATAGATCCGAGAGATAGAATCAATCAGCCACAGGCTTAGACCCAAAATGAATATTACACCAACAATCAGCGTGACTATGCGTGGTAGAGACATGGACGGCAACAACTAGTGGGTAGGTCACATGCTTCTAATCTTAATTGTTTCAGTGTTTTTGGAGTGACGAGAAGCGAGTGAGTGCGATTTGGAGATCGATCTCATTTACACGAAGGGAATGCTCGGTTTGTACTGAAAAACTAATCCTCTGGTTCTGACTTATACTGAGGGTTCCTGTTAGTTTCTTCGACTCGTTGGCGAATTGCTTCTTCAGCAACACGAATATTTTCTTCAATAGGCGCACCTTGCTCATCATACATTGTCGGATACCGTTTTACTTCTATGCCTGGTGGAATCCGAAACAGGAAGCGAATTGCCTCTGTGTCATCGCGATTTGCTAAAACATAAGCCTTGAGTTCTGCTTTACTCATTTGTGCGAAGTTTGGCTTCATAAGAAATACCATTCTCCATTAGGTGGTACAACAATTTGATGTTCATCGTCTGCGCCCGCGAGAATAAAGACATCTGCTGTTTGCTCATCAAAGCGGAATAAGTGGATTTCTTGATAAAGATTGGACAACATCTGGCAAACTCGCACGCAGGCTAAAGCTTGTTTAACTGTGGGATTTATAGTGGTTTCCTCAATTCTGACACAGAATCTACCATATCATCGCTTGCCTGTTTTACTTTATACTAAAAAACTTAGAAGAATATTAATGTCTAACAGTACTCGCTGCATGCGATCGCTATTATAAAAAAAAACCGTATTCTGGCGTGTGAAAATTAGATTTTGGTGGCATAACAAGGAAGAAAACATATGGGACTTTTTGACCAAATTATCGGTGCAATTGAAAATCCTGATCAGCAAGGCAATGCTGGGCAACTAGGTAATATCGTCAACACAGTGCAACAACTGAGTAATAGCGCTGGTACAGACCCCTCAACAATGCAATCTGCTTTAGGGATTGTGGGTAACTATGTACGTTCTGCTTTACAAGAGAAGCAAGCCACAGAGGGTAATGAAGCAGCACAAGCTGTGGTAAATCAATTTGGAGGTACTTCTGCTAACCCCCAAGCCGTTGATGCCCTATTGTCTCCTTTTATACAACAAGAAGTAGCTCAGGTTGTGCAAGAGCGCACTGGGTTAGATGCTGGTATGATTCAACAATTCCTGCCGATGTTGGTTCCTGTCGTACTACATTTATTGCAATCAGGATCGCATGTTGAGAATCCCCAAACTGAAGAGAATCCGGTGCTGAACTCTTTTTTAGGTGGTGAAGGCTTTGATATGGGTAACATCATGCAAATGGCTAGCCGATTTTTGAGATGATCAAGAGTGAGGAGTCAGGAGTTATGAGTTTTTATTCCTCACTCCTCATTGTTATTAAATAACTGGATGCTAAAGAATAAAGCTGCAATTTTAATTCCCGTAGTAGAGTTTCAACAGAATTAGCATAGAAAAACATAGATTTGCTCTTGAAGGTAAACAAGCTATGGCAAAACCAATTCGTATTTTGTTACAAACTACCATTCCTTTGACTGAAGATGACTGGAACATCCAGCGTTTCTCGATGTTACGCGACTGTCTGGCATCCCTTAAAGACGAAGCGGGAAATTCTTTGTTTGAAGTTACAGCACGCGATCGCTACTCAGACGCAGATGATCCGATCTTAAGCAACCTTGACAGTTCTGATTTCGATGAACTTTGGCTGCTTGCAGTGGATATTGGCGGTGGATTAACCGAAAAAGAATGTGGAGCGATCGCGCGATTTCGGCAGCGCGGCGGTGGTATGCTCGTAGCGCGTGACCATCAGGATTTAGGCTCGTGTATCTGTCATCTAGACGGCATTGGGTCAGCCAACTTTTTCCACAGCAAAAATCAAGACCCTGATGAATCTCGGCGCTGCATTGACGACCCATACACAACCAATATTACTTGGCCTAACTACCATTCTGGGAGCAACGGCGACTATCAAATAATTACGCCTACCGAACCCATTCACGAACTTTTACACAAAAAAACATCGCCTTCTGGAGCGATCGGATTTTTCCCTGCTCATCCCCACGAAGGTGGCGTGGGAGTCCCGGCCAATACAGAGAATGCGCGAGTCATCGCCCTTGGCAAAAGCAAAGTTACCAATCGCCCATTTAACCTCGCTGTTGTCTTCGAGAGTACCAAAAACACCCCCGGACGTGCTGTTACCGAATCGACCTTCCACCATTTCGCAGATTACAACTGGAACACCGATATGGGCTGTCCCAGCTTTGTAGAAGAATCGCCTGGGGATAGCATGAAAAAAGAGCCACGCGCCTTAGAAGATATCAAAACTTATGTACGTAACCTCGCTTTGTGGCTAGCGGGGTAACCGTAAGGGCGCTGATCCCCCCAACCCCCCTTTTTAAGGGGGGCTTGTTCCCCCCCTTTTTAAGGGGG
>CAZZYE010000179.1:0-10554 GCA_964658145.1 uncultured Stigonema sp. | reverse complement strand
AGTCAAAAGTAAGAAGCAGCAAAATAAATAGCGTAGCTGCCTCGCGTTGCGGGGCAGTCTAGGGGCTTGAGTCGTGCTACCGTAGTATTTCTTGCACTACGTGGATCGAGATACATATTTTTCATTTTCCATCGATATGTTCGCATGAATCCTTTTTTCTTTTTTGACTTTTGACTTTTGACTTCGAGCGAAGCGAGTGGTTACTCCTGCGCGTCTTGCTTTTGGGTCAATATTGTGATTTTGGGAGCCGTGTTCAGAAATACAAACTTAATAGACCTAGTGGGCGTAATATAGTTCCTCACTCCCGTTGGTCAAGATACAATTCGATCTGGCACTAGCTGTAAAAGTTGATAAATTATCGATTCGCCAAACCCGACTATGAGCATTCACGAAGTATTTATGCCGGCGCTAAGTTCCACCATGACAGAGGGTAAAATCGTCTCTTGGGGAAAATCTCCAGGCGACAAAGTGGGAAAAGGCGAAACAGTGGTGGTTGTCGAGTCAGATAAGGCAGATATGGATGTGGAATCCTTCTATGAAGGATATCTTGCCCACATCATAGTGCAAGCTGGTGAAACTGCCCCCGTTGGAGCAGCGATCGCCCTGCTAGCAGAAACCGAAGCTGAAATCGAAACTGCGCTTGCTCAAGTCAACAACGAGAGCGCTCCTGTTCGTGTACCTGAAACTCCTGCAACCACATCTCCCGGACAGATAGCTGATACAACCACGCTTGCGCGTACACCTGCCGCCCAGTCTCAAAATGGCTCCATTCACCGAGATGGGAGAACCGTCGCCTCACCGCGCGCCCGCAAGTTGGCGAAGGAACTTAAAGTAGATTTGAGTACCATCTCTGGTAGTGGTCCCTACGGTCGCATCGTCGCCGAGGATGTAGAAGCAACTGCCAAGGTTGGTAAGCAACCCGCCCCCGCCCCCGTCGCACCGCCAAAAGCTGCACTCCTCGCTACCCCAACTGCACCAACACCTACGCCAATGGTAGCAATGCCAGGTCAAACTGTGCCTCTGACTACCTTGCAAAATGCCGTAGCGCGGAATATGGTTGCGAGTTTATCCGTGCCTGTCATTCATGTAGGTTACACAATTACTACTGATGATCTGGATAAGCTTTACAAGCAGATTAAATCTAAAGGCGTGACGATGACAGCGCTACTAGCAAAAGCCGTAGCGGTAACGTTGCAAAAACATCCACTGCTAAATGCCAGCTACTCAGAGCAGGGGATTGTGTATCATTCCAGTATTAACGTTGCTGTAGCAGTATCAATGGATGATGGCGGCTTGATTACACCAGTGTTACAAAATACAGACATGGTGGATATTTATTCTCTATCACGTGATTGGAAGTCTTTGGTAGAGCGTGCTAGAGCCAAAAAACTGCAACCGGAAGAATACAACAGTGGTACTTTTACAGTATCAAACTTGGGAATGTTTGGCGTAGACAGATTTGATGCGATTTTGCCACCCGGACAAGGTGCAATTATCGCGATTGGTGCATCCCGTCCGCAAATGGTAGCAACTGACGGCATGTTTGGTGTACGGCAACAAATGCAGGTAAATATTACCTGCGATCACCGTATTATTTACGGTGCCCACGCTGCTGCGTTCTTGCAAGATTTGGCGAAGTTGATTGAGACAAATCCTCAATCTTTGACACTATAACCTAAAACACTGATTCAAGTATAGTAAGACTAAAGACTTGGGGTCTTCAAGCTCCAAGTCTTTTTTAGCAAAAACGCTCATGCAACTCCCTGCCCTAGTTAATTAAGATACAAGCAGTAGAGAGGTATGTTTGTGGATAAACCGCTTTAATGAAAATATGTCCAAAACTTAAACGGTTAAAAACGACCTTTTACATACCATTTTGGAGGCGATACGATGGCTCAAGCACTACGCAAACTCATAACTTTTGAAGAATTTGCAAACTGGAAACCGGAAGATGGACGTTATGAACTACATGATGGGGTAATTGTCAAAATGTCGCAACCGTTGGGAGGACATGAAGATGTCACAGGTTTTTTAACTATAGAACTAGGAGGTGAAATTAAACGACTAAATCTTCCTTATTCCATACCCAAAACAGCGTTGATTAAACCACCTGAGAACGAATCAGGTTATTCACCAGATGTGTTGATACTAAACCGCCCTAACCTCATAAATGAACCATTATGAAAAAGAGAATCTACTGTACTCTATGCGGCATCAATTTTCGTCGCGCAAGGCTTAAAGCCTCTCCAAATGAGCAGTCGGACTAACACATTTTTTGGTGACGCTCGCTCACTTCCTGAGATTTTTTAAGACTTGAGCAGAAAACTCAATAACAATGGCCCCACAAAGGTGGTAAAGATGACCATCAAGACTACAGCAACGTGGACAGGTTCAGTCAAGATCCCTGTGCTGAAACCAACACTAGCAAAGACTAGACCAATCTCACCGCGAGCAACCATCCCCATGCCGATTGCCAACTTATTAGCTTGGGTGCCAAAGGCGGCATAACCACAAACGGCCTTACCTATGAATGCTGCCAGAGTTAGGCCAAAAGACAAAAGTAACGCCTCTCGGTTTCCCAGCCAGGCTAGATTGACTTCGGCTCCCACCAAAATAAAAAATACGGGCAAGAAGAAATCTGTGACTGGATGGAGTTCCTCTTCCACTTCATGACCTTTGTCAGTTGACGCTAACACCAGTCCCGCCACAAAAGCTCCAATAATGGCAGCAGAACTCAGTTGCTCCGCTAAATAGGCAAGGGAAAAAGCACATATCAAAGATCCAGTAAGCAACGAACCTCTAGTACGTAGAACATTGACCAATCGGGTAAAGAAGGGTATTGCCCAGTTGCCCACAACAATGGCTCCTACTAAAAACCCGATGGAAGTGACAACAAGGCGTAGGAGATTGAGGGCATTCAAGCTAGCACCGCCAGCCAACCCGGAAACGACTGAAAGAATAACCACGCCAAGGATGTCATCTACTATCGCAGCACCTAGGACAATTTTGCCTTCGGTCCGGTTGAGATACCCTAGGTCTTTTAGTACCTTGGCTGTAAATCCCATGCTGGTCATAGTCATGGATGCTCCCACGAAAATGCTGACTATGTCAGTGTGACCCAACCCTTTCATCACCAAGTAGCCCAAGCCAAAGGGCACTGTCATTCCTACTAGTGCCACAGTTAGAGCTTGGGAACCAACCCTGAGTAGGCTATTAAGGTCTGATTCTAGTCCAATTTCAAACAGCAGGAGAAGTACACCCACTTGGGCTAGTAGTCCCAAAACAGGTTGTTCAGGATTAATCCAGTGAAGGCCGGAAACACCCACGACTAGACCTGCCGCTAATTCTCCCAAAATAGTAGGTTGCTGGAGACGAAAGGCTAATTCGGCTCCAGCCTTACTGGCCAGGTAAATAATTACCAGGTTAGCCATGAGTTGACCAAGGCTTAAAAGCTCATTTGGTAGTGGGGCTACAGGGTTAGCAGCAAGTAGAGCATCCATTTGGTCGGTTGAAGTATGTCCTTGAGTAGCCTACAGTTTTCCCGTTTTGGTACTGTAACCCGATACATGATTGTCGCCAAAACGAAACCTTTTGGGCAAGCGCGTTACTTTTCTTTCCGTTACTACCACACCCCCATAGGGCTCAATACCATCAACCCTAGGGGCAAGGTCAGTGTCTCCTAGAGGGCGACCGTCTTTTTTGAGGAAGTGTTCTACTATCAGCGATACGGCTTGAGAGACTGAGCGCTGGTAGTTGTCATCCATCCAAACCTTAAGTTGGTCATGCACCTCCTTGGGCAAATAGGTTGTGACTTGTAGGCTTTTTTTATCGGCTGAATCCATACCTTGAAGGCATTGTTATTCAATGATATAGCAATGTACAAATACTTTTGCTTACTTGATTAAAGCATTATTTTGAGGAAGGATACGGCAACTTCTTTACGGCAAGCGGGGCAGGGTGTACCGGGTTCTCTTCACGATTAGAGACTCCCAAGTGCATGTCCTCTTTGTGCGACACAGCGCTCAGGCTCCTTTGTCAGAATGAGTAAAGTTGATTCTCGTCGAAATATCTGCCCTGAAGGCGATCGCTTGCCTGTTGCATACAAGCAGGAGTACGCAAGCGCGATCGCTACGCCTCTGCGTCTGGGTCAATGCCCATTGCCCGTAAGCGTTCTGCTAGTTTTGCGGCTTTTCGCTCTGCTGCAAAAGCCCTGAGTCTTTCGTACTCAGCAACTTCATTGCCAACCAGTAACAGGTTTCCATATTCATCCCACCAACGCAACCAGAGTTGCTCTGGATTATTCAAGTAGCTGCCCTGCCATAACCCCAGTTCTACTCCTAGAGGTGGAATGGGGTAGTGACCCCGCTCATTGGGTTGTATCTTTTGGTAGCAGAAATCTACCAGATGATAAACCTCCAGCTTGCCATTATTGATTTCATAAATGGCGTAGTAGGGAATCCTGATAATTTGTTGATATACCCAGAATTTACCTGGCTTCTCACCTTCTCGTCTCCTAGTGAACGATAAAGGCGTTGCATCTCGTTCTTCATCGCCATTGCCACTGGCAAGTTCTATGGCAATGAGTGGGGGGATGTATTCCCGCCACAAAACATAGGAGCGACGAATTTTGTCATCTAGCCTTGGTGGTACACCAGGTACATAGAACCAATCTGGTGCTTCGGCTCCTTTTTCAGGTGGGTCAGTTTCTCGCCAATAGATGCCACTGTCTTGACCAATGCAATACTGTCCATCTGGATGCAGACGCTGTAAAACTGCAGCAATTGAGTCAGTCAGAATCATGCTTTGAGGATGCTCTTGGAAATTTTTCACAAACGTACCATCAGACTCTGGCAATTGAGTGTGATCGGGAAACTGGGGTGGTACATCAATATCAGCAAGTATCTCACTCATGCTCTTAAAAGTATTGCAGCTATATATTAACTTTATTGTTTCTATCAGTTCACTTGTACCTTACATCGTTTTCAACTTGAAAAAACCAGTGACGATTGGACGGCAATAGTAATCCTATAGCGGTTTGCGATTCAATGAGGTATAGTCTTTCTCTTGTGGGATGGGCTTCCAGCCCGTCCAGGAAAAGGGCGGTCTGGAAGCCCACCCCACAAGATATGTACCTCACCAATACGGGAACCGCTATAGATATTTAGTTGAGCGGCTTTGTCAAATTTGATGCTCTCGATTTTCGCTCTAGTGTCAAGTTTTATCTAGTAATTTATAAATTTATAAAACTATCTGAATTTTTATATAAACAAAAGTCAAATAATCAAAAAATCTGGTAAAGCAATTTCCAATAATTAGAGTGTACCTTGATGTTTAGGGGCATTAGTTCCAAACAAATATAGTGGAGGACAAAAAGCATGGACGAATTAACTGGTAGCTCCTATAGCTATAGCTTTGATGGTAATTCCAATAGTAAACCAAGACCCGAAGTTGGTCCGTTTGATCCTTTGCTTGACATCCAAGGCGTAAACGGACCAGAAGATATATTTGGCAATCTTGGCGATGGTAGTGGTTCAAGCCCCTTCGGTAGTGGTAGTAGTGGTGGCGACTCCCAGGCTGTAAACCCCTTTGCTGGCGAAAACTTCTGGAACATATTCGCAGGTGGTGTCAACCCCGATGAAATTGCTCGTGCCAACTCCGGTGGTAGTAATAACTCCTCCAGTGGTTGGTAGTAATCTGCTATCCTGACGAGTCACGTCATGTGGAAAAACCAACGCAAAACCTAACCGAACAGCCCCCTTCCCTAAAAGGTTCGGGTGAGAATTCAAAGCCTCTCTCCTTGCAGGAGAGAGGAATGGAAGCGAGGTGTTCCAGATAAGAGTGAAAAGTAAGAGTGCCACTTTCAGCCCTTGCTTATGTAGCATATGTGACATTTAAGCACGATACTGCGTACAACTCCCTCATTTACTGAAAATCATCATGCACTTAGTGCAATCGGAATCTGGATTGCAAATGTTGTCCCTTGCCCTGGGGTAGAGATACAGGTAAGTTGTCCGGCATGTTTTTCCACTACAATCTGATAGCTGATGGACAACCCCAAACCTGTGCCAGAACCTACTGGTTTGGTGGTAAAAAAGGGGTCGAATATGCGTTCTTTAACTTCTGCACTCATCCCAATGCCATTATCAGTAATGCAAATTTTTACTGTATTGTTATCTGCTAATTCAGTGTGAATGCTAATCGTAGGTAATGGAGAATTGGGAATTTCTTTTTGACTACCTAATTGCCTATTACCCATTACCTCTTGTAGCGCATCAATCGCATTTCTGAGGATATTCATCAACACCTGATTCATTCCAGAAGCATAACAGGTAATTTTAGGCAGTTGTCCGTATTCTTTGATAACTTGAATTTCATAGCTATTTTCCTGCGCCTTAAGTCGGTGCTGCAAAATCATCAAAGTACTTTCAATTCCCTCGTGAATATCCACAGGTTTCATTTGGGACTCATCCAGACGGGAGAAGTTACGTAAGCCCAAAACAATGTTCTCGATGCGCGAACAACCGACTTCCATTGAATTGAAAAGCTTGGGCAGGTCTTCTACCAAAAAATCCAGATCGATATCCTTTGCTTTTTTATTAATGACAGCAGACTCATTGGAGTATTCCTGCTGATAAACAGCCACTAAATCAAGCAAAGATTGGACATATTCATTGGCATAAGTTATATTTGCCTGAATAAAGTTAGTGGGATTGTTGATTTCATGGGCAATTCCCGCTACCATTTGCCCCAAACTCGACATTTTTTCCGATTGAATCAATTGTGCTTGGGTGAGTTTTAATTCCTTTAATGTTTGTGCCAAACTTTGATTTTTTTCGTGAATTTCCAGCGTCCTAAGAGCGACTTTCTGCTCTAGAGAATGGTTGGCATCTTCTAAGTGTTGATTCGCTTGTGCCAAATTCTCATAAAGCATGGCATTTTCTAAGCATATAGCCGCTTGGGTAGTGATAAGTTTCAGGATTTCCACCCGATCGCCTGTAAATGCTCCTGTAGCCAGGTTATTTTCCAGGTAAAGAATGCCTTGCAATTTGCCCTGATTAATCATTGGGATACACAATAGACTTTTCGGTTGCTCTTGGAGAATATAGCGATCGCTTAAAACAGGTAAGGAAACGGACTGTGGAGCAAATACATCATCAATGACCAAGCTTTCTTGAGTGCGATAGACGTAATTAATCAAAGTGATGGGAACATCTGGGCTAGACTCTAGGGGTGTGGATTGGATCACCGTGGCGGTGGGTGTATCTGATGAACCATCGGCTAGGGCGGTGACGGCACTCACACCTACTCTCAAGTTGTTGGAGTAATGCAAAATCAAGGCGCACTTACTTGCGCCAGCGTTCTGCATCACAACTTGCATGAGGGTAGAGAGCAACTGTTCGAGCTGAATTTCCCCAGAGAGAAGACAAGAGGCTTTGACGACTGATGCCAAGTCTAACGCCTCAGAAATAGTGCTTTTGCTAGAGATGGTAGTTATCCCAATGGTGGGGATGGTGTTGTGGGCGTCTAAACTAATTTTCTCCGGTTGGAGGATGGGGGCGAGTAATTCAGGATAGCCGAGTTCCAAGTCGTCAACTTTTGCCTTAGCTCCCCACCGGGCGTAGCAGTAGTAGGCTTGAGTCAGATAAAGTTGGGCAATGTTTTGTTTGCCCTGTTCTAGGTAAAACTTCGCAGCAAGTTCGTTGGCGATCGCTTGTTCTTGAGTATATTCGTTTGTGCCGGCGAGAGTAATGGCGCGATCGTAATGCTCCATTGCTTCAATATTCTTACCCCTCACCCGCGCCAGTTCTGCTTCTACCAGATGCCATTTATGTAAATGATTCATTGGAGCATAGTCTGCCCACTTCTTCATTTTCTTTTGGTTAGCTTTTACCTTATTAAGAATATTTCTTTTTTCAGCCACCTGTGTATCGTTGTAGATAGCTAAATTAATTAGAGAACTGTAAAAGAAAAAAACAGGTACAACTACTGAACCCATAGCAGCATCAAAATACGCTTGGGCACATACCATGTTCTCTCTTGCTTGCTCATAATTACCAAACAGATAATAGAGAAACATTTTATGATTATATACATTAAAAATTGCTAGTGTATCGTTTGCTTGTTTATGGATAGGCAACATCACCTGTTCATCATAAACAGAACCAACTAAACAGCATAGTTCATTGCTTTCTACTATTAAATTCAGAACTGTTTGGGCAAATATTTTTTGGACATTTAAAAAAGTATCTTGTTTAAGCTTATCAATTAAAATTATATATTTAGAAATTTCTTCTCTTGTTTGAAAGAGATTTTTTCCGGAATAATATAAGTGTACTGAATACAGATTTGCCGCAGATGCTGCATAATTCAATTCACCAGTTTCTAATCCGCTATAACATGCTTCTAATAAAGGTGGCAATGTCGTATTAATATGATTTTTCCAATGTTTTATTAAAGCCGAAAATAACGTAAAAGTTATTGATTTTAGCTGTTTGACATGATATTGCTCGAAAAGCTGAACAGCTATTTCACCAAATTGATACCCAGTTTCAATGTTTCCTAATATGCCACAGAGAATCATGCCATAATTTAAATAAGCAAGAGTAGATTCATGACTGTTACCATATTTGATTGATAATTGGACTTTTTTGAAGATAGTTAGTGCACATAAATCTGGTGAGGCAAAAGCTAGAGCAGGAGAGACTGCTAAGAAAATTCGCAGGGCTGATATTTGATATGGGTCTGTCATTCGAGGTAGGTTAACTAAATCTGCAATACGTTTTCCTACCAAAGCTAATTTTGTTCCTATTAAACCAAGTAAAACATTCAATTTATTTGGCTTTTTAGGAAACTTTATCCCCAATCTTATCCAAATATTCAGTGCTGTATCGACTGCTTCCAATAATTTGTTCTGTGCTATGAATGCCTGAATCTTCACTTCATAAACCTTGACTTGATCCAGGATTGACTTAGCTTTTTGGAAGACTACAAGAGCAAGTTCCTCCATCTGCTCAAAATTCCCACTTAGGTATGCTGCTTCTACTGCTTCCACATGCAACGCCAAGGTGAGGTCATAATCCACAACCCAACTATTTGCTACCAATAGCCCTAACCCGACTTGGAAATACTCAATAGCAGCTGTATAAGCAGTTGAGGCTTTGGCTTTACGTCCAGCGAGCAGATTTAAGTTTGCCAGTTCATCTTTTTCTGGTTGATTAGTAATTAAATCTACTCCTATATTTAATTGATTGACAATATCTAATATCTTCTCTTCTCGTTCTGCTTCTGGTATATTGTTAAGCAGTAGTTGCCCAATTTTTAGGTGAGTTAATTTTCGCTGGTCTTCAGAAATTAGTGAATAAGCTGCTTGCTGCACACGGTCATGTGAAAATCTGTAAATTGCTAATTGTTCATTGCTAATGGTTAATTGTTTATTGCTATTAGCTATTAGCAATTGACCATTAGCAGTTTCAGAATGATAAAACTTGTAAACCTCACTTGTTGGTAAAATTAGCCCTGATTGCAATGCTTTCCACAAATCAGCCGCTGTTTCTGCTTGGGACTTTTCATGCACAATAGCAAGTGTACTTAAGTCAAAAGAGTTGCCAATGCAAGCAGCAAGTTTCAAGACGAGTTGCGTTGATTCCCGCAACTTTTGTAACTGAATTGCCATAAACTCAACTACATCGTCTGTAATAGCTAATGCCCTCACTTGAGCAAGATCGCATTCCCAATAATAAGATTTAAAATTGAAATAAATTAGCCCTTCTTGATGCAGACAATTGAGGAACTGATTGCTAAAGAAGGGATTACCTTTGGTCTTTTGGTATACGAGTTCAGTTAAAGGCTGGGCAATTTCTTTTGAACACCCAAGGGTATCAGAAATGAGATTGTTTAAGTCCGATTGCTTCAGGGGAGCTAAGGTGATTGTATTAATCGAAGCACGTACTTTCCGAATTGACTCTAATGTTTGCATGAGTGGATGTCCAGGACTTACTTCGTTATCCCGATAGGCACCAATCAGTAACAGATGACTACTATCTGTCTCACTCATCAACAATTGAATTAATTTCAAGGATGCTGAGTCTGCCCATTGTAAATCATCTAGAAAAATGACCAGAGGATGCTCAATAGTAGTGAAGACAGAGATAAATTTCTGCAATAATAAATTGAAGCGATTCGCGATCGCAGTGCCAGATAATTCCGCGATCGCAGGTTGTTTACCGATAATGAGTTCCAGTTCGGGAATAACTTCAATAATGACTTGACCATTCTCACCTAAAGCAGACAAGATTTTACTTCTCCACTGTTGGATCTGCGCATCACGACTACCCAGCAATAGCCTCATCAACTCCCGAAATGCTTGCACCAAGCCAGAAAAAGGAATGTTGCGCCCCAATTGGTCAAATTTCCCTTTAATGAAGTAACCACGCGCTGCGACGATGGGTTTGTGGACTTCGTTTACAACGGCTGTTTTGCCAATCCCAGAAAATCCAGCAACCAACAGCATTTCCATTTTAGCGGGGAGTGGGGAAGAGGAGGATGAGGAGGACA
>CAZZYE010000178.1:5375-10583 GCA_964658145.1 uncultured Stigonema sp. | reverse complement strand
TCTCGTCCTTTGGCATAAGCCTGATTGGGATTGTCCCGACGCACTACTGCGATTCGCCCAGCTTTCCAGTCGATATCCGACCAGTGCAGTCCTAACAATTCGCCAATCCGCATGCCTGTATCTGCTAGCAACCAGAGGATGAGCCGATCTCTTGCCGTGTTACAGGCGTTGAGGAGAGTACGGATCTGCTCTAAAGTTAAACAACCAGGAAACTTTTGTGGTTCTCGGTATCGAACGCGCTTCATCCGAGTTGGAAATTGTTTGATGTAACCTGCTAGCAGTCCCCCTCCTTGCCGGAAGCGCGGTTGGCTACAACAGCGTAGGTGCTTGTCCTCAACTTGTCCTAGGACAGTTTGAAACTCATAGAATTGAGTCACTACGGTCAAGGCGAGGTTGACTGTGCGCTGGCTTCGGGTTGCTGGAATCTCTTCTAAACTTGAAGGGGTAGATGTCTCACTATGCAACCTTCCTGTCAGATACCAGTAGCCAAACTCCGCCATGTACTGCACGTCGAAAGAGCGAAAGTCGAGTCTTTTTTGGTCAAGATACTCCCAAAAGGCTTTTAATTTTTCTGCATAAGTTTTAATAGTCCCAACGGCTGCACCCCCTAATTGCTTGAAGCGTAGAAACCGCTCGACTGGCTTAATGAGTTGGTAATTATCATCCAACAAATGCCACCTGACTAACACTAATCCATCAGGTAGTTGTTGGAGAGAGTCTAAAACCTTAGCCATTGTGAATACTTGAATAGCGTGAAGCGTGTACTTAAAAACAATTGTACGAACGCAATAGCATTGTTGTTGTTGTTTTCTTGAATGAATTAATGATTTATATAAAAAACTCGGTAGAAATTCGGCACGAGGGTTCTCTCCATAATACGTTGTACAATTTAAATTTGTACAGCTTATTTTTACATGATGCCTTAGCCGTTCGGTCCGCACGAAACTAGGTAGATCCGCTCCGGCGTTAAGGCTCTCGTCATTCATACTGCTGTTGCTTAACTCTTCTCACTATCTAACATTGCCATTTGGTCTTTCTCGTAGCGATCGCCAGCCACTGCACTTGCTGGAACTGCTGCCTCAATCCGGGCAAGTAAGTGAAAGTGTAATTTGCTGTTTTCAGTCTCCTGCGATCGCTCAAGAGTTCCGCCTGTGGAAAAGGTATTTTTGATGGTTTTCTAAGTCCTGATTCTTCCTATAACTAACATCAATTGTACGTCTTTTCATTGGGACTGCCTTGCGCCGACGAAGGCGTTTGGCTGAAGTAGCCAGCGCTAACGTGCAAACGCAATCTTATCGGCTGCAAACGTGGTTATTAACTCCAACACACCTGTTTTTTTATTTACCCAGAATATAGAATTAGTGCTTTGATAGGTGGGGTTAGCTAAGACAAAGATTCCCTTGGACAATGGAGAGTAAGCTATGTGTTTGATATCATTTGACAAAGGCTTACCGTTGTAGCTAAGTTGGGATAAAGTCGTAAAGGTTCCTTTATTCAAGAATATCCGCACAATATTAGTGAAGCCTGACCGACTAATATTAGTAGCTACAAGGTGTCCGTTCGGGGATTCGGTAAGATTGCTGAACCGTTGGTTTTCTGGCAAAGACAACTCGTTGATAAAATTTACCTCACCTGTGTTTAAGTCAATTGTTGCTAAACGAAAGGGAGGAAGTCCAAGGTTTAGACTGATGAGACTTAGAAGTTGACCATCTTGAGTAGCGCACAAACTTTCAATTGTGCTGTATTGATCGATACCTTGTAATGCTGGTAATTGTGAAGATGAAAAAGAAAGCAGACGACTAGGATTAGGGTTTTGTGAGGTTGTTGCAGGAGCAGTAGCAACCACAAATGTGCCATCAAGCAAGACTGTGAAACTGCTTATTCGTTCGTTTGGCTGTAATGTCAATTGAGGATTTGTAGCAGTTAAATCATTAACCAAACTAGTGGTTAAGTCTAAGGAAAGCATCTGTACAAAGTTAGTAACAGCGTGTACTCCGTAGAGTAGCTGTGACGGAACAGGAAAATTATCAGCTTGGGCAATATTTTCAAGGTTTACAAACACAGATGTTGCTGCTGTGCTAACTAATACATTCTGAATAAACTTTCGCCGCTTCATAATCTGGAACATCCTTAAATGTCTTATAGCAAGACTGAATCATCTAGGGGAATATACAAAATTGAAAATTAATGCCGACTTGGAAATCAATGTCCGTGTTTATTGCGATCTCGGTCGTAGTCCGTAGGATTAGCAATGACTCTCGCGCGGGAGTACGGACTAGCACTATGATCGCACTCTTAAAGACAGCGATCGCCACACCAAAATTGCGTAAGCGTTGCTCCGTTCCCACTCCTCAAAAAAAGCGAAAAGCAGCGTACTCCAGAGACCAGTAGCGCGATCGCTTTACTCGCAACGCTTACGCCACCTTATATCTGCGTTGATCTCCCACAAAGAGAGCCAGCCTACTTTAAATACTTTGCTCCTTCAATCCTTTCCCTGGTCGCCCAACGAATGCAGCATCTCTTCAATGCGCTCAATTGCCATGAGTGAAGTCTTGCACGTCCATTGTCAATTTTGGGTTAACTGTGGTTGACGCCCAAGCGGGCTGCAAATTTTTCTTGGGTAAATCAGTCTGAAGCCGGAGTACACCTGGGAGTTGCCCAAGTTCTGGTTGTTTGATTATCCTCGGTTTTTGATCGTTATTTAGTTTAAGAACCACCATATAGAATGATGTAGTGAGTGATATAACAGCTATATTAGCTACAGTAAAATCCTAGTGTCTCTAGATATTACTGCTGAACTTTTGACGGCTATAATTCGATGTCTTACAAAGCATGAGCTATGTATATACGGTGTTTACAAGCCTCAATGTTTGTACTTGAACAACAAACACTGTTGACATTGCTAGTATACTACAAATATTTATGTATTAATAAATACAATAAGTTGCTCATAGCTTCTTTTTCACGCTCCGTACTCTGCGACTACCACTTTGTTGTCAAACAGCGATCGCCTTACTCCCTTAGGCGTCATATTCTGTTTCTGTGTCAAATCTCAGCTTTCATTCAGTTTTATTTAACTATTTTTCAGATACAAATGATCTTCATCCAGCATGATTGAATAATTCGGGAAATTAAGCGTCTACCCCAGTAGACCCTACAATTAATGGAGTTAACTACGATGAAACTGAACCAATTACTATTTTTTGGCGCTACTTCCTTAATTATTGCCACTGCACCAACACTGGGAAATGCAGCACAAATTCCAGTATCACAGAAGCTCGGTCAAACCTCTGCCTCAGGTTCATATCCTGGTAGCAACTCGTCAGTCTGTTGCCATAGCCTCTGGTAACTTTATTGCCGCAGAGAAGCCAACCACAGGCTCAGCCCGCATTGTCACCGAAGGTGGACATCACTACTTAGAACTAGATGATGCTTTCAGTACCAGCAATCAAGAACCAGATTTACACGTTCTTCTCGATACCTCTGGTATCCATTCACCGATCAACACCTCAGGAACGGGAGCAAACCTCATTAACTCTGCCACCAGTCTGTCATTTTGACCCATCGGGGTATTTTTCATAGATGCTTCCGCTATTTCCAGCCAACCTTCACTTATTTCCCCTGTGAAGTTAATGTTACGGGAGGCAGCAGCCCCCCATTTAAGCATTACAAGGCAGCAGCCTAGGAACGAGAGCTAATAAAAGTCGGGCAAAGATTAGGAATCAAGTTTAGAAATCCAGCCAAGAGCTCTAGAGCCAATGCTCTTGGATATATGCAAATGTGACGTAACGCAAAACGCGAAACCAACCGTTTCACTGTAGGGGCGGGGTTACCCCGCCCTTACAATGCGGTCAATGTGCGTTACCGTAGCTCACTGACGATGTACCCGATCCATTGCCGCTCGATAAAGTCTACCTAATGTTCCACAGCTTCCAGCAGTTTTCTGTTTCCACTGAATTAGGATAGCATATACCCTAATTAACAACAGTCTAGTTAGAATGAGAATTTTTGTTCCAGGCCGTCTTTGTTTGTTCGGAGAACACAGCGATTGGGCAGGAGAATATCGCAGGATTAATCCTGAAATCGAAAAGGGCTACACCTTAATTGTAGGTATTAATCAAGGAATTTATGCGGATGTCAAGCCTAATTCTACTGAGTTAATTATTCGTGGTTCTCTCAATAATAGTCGGCGTTATGAACCGCTCAGATTACCTATGGAACCTAATACCTTGAAGTCCTTAGCTAAAAAGGGCGGTTTTTTTAGTTATGCTGCTGGTACAGCTTATCAATTTCTGACTCACTATCCTATTGGCGGACTTGAGGTTAATAATTATCTAACGGACTTACCCATCCAAAAGGGATTATCTTCAAGTGCTGCCTTTTGCGTTCTCATTGCTCGGGCTTTTAATCATCTGTATCACTTGAAGATGACAATTCGTGAAGAAATGGAGTTTGCCTACCTGGGAGAAAGAACCACTCCTAGTCTTTGTGGTCGTATGGATCAGGCTTGTGCTTATGGGAATCGTCCAATCTTAATGATATTTGATGGTGAAGAAATCGACCATGTCGATCTGAAAGTTAGCTTGGATTTGTTTTTTGTGATTGTCGATCTTGGCGGCAGTAAAAACACACAAGAAATACTAAGACGATTGAATGAGTGTTATCCTTTCGCTACTAATCAAATTCAGCAAAATGTCCAGAAATATTTTGGTTCTATTAGTGCTGAAATTACCCAGGCAGCAGTTGAAGCAATACAACGAGGAGATGCCCAACTTCTTGGAGCTTTAATGACAAAAGCCCAAGCTGAGTTCGATCAGTACGTAGCTCCGGCTTGTCCTTCTCAATTAACTGCAAAAAAGTTGCATCTCCTTCTTGAACACAAGCCGCTTGAGCCTTATATCTACGGAGGAAAAGGCGTTGGTTCTCAGGGTGATGGCACTGCACAACTGATCGTTAAAAATCAACAGAGTCAAACAAAAGCTATCGAAATTATTCAGCGCGATTTTCCTCAAATGCAAGCGTTACAGTTAACTATTTCAAGACTACCCCTATGATTGACCGAATAATTGGTAATTCGTAATTCGTAATTTAAAATTATGGAATTATGAATTAATAATTAATTCATTGAGGATACAGAGCAAGTAATTTTAATTATGAATTCGGAAAAAATGCGATCGCATCCTTTTTTTCTTTTGACTTTTGACTTTT
>CAZZYE010000178.1:0-5365 GCA_964658145.1 uncultured Stigonema sp. | reverse complement strand
CAAATACGATGCCCTTCCTCGGCTGCAAATCATCAGGTTGTGAGCTTTAACAGACTTTGCCAGAGGAGCCAAACATTCAGTCCTGCTATCATCAGCGCGACGCCCCAAGAGAGCAGTTTCAACCACAACGGATTGACGAACTCACCCATCAACTGGCGATCGCTAGTAAACATGACTAACGGGAACACCGCAAACGACAGCTGCAAGCTCAAAAGCACCTGGCTGAAAATGAGCAATTTGGTGGTGCCGCCCTCGCCGAACAAGACAATACAGACCAGAGTGGGAATAATCGCCGCTAGCCTACTGATCACACGGCGTAACCAGGGGGTGACGCGCAGATTTAAAAAGCCTTCCATGACGATTTGCCCAGCTAAAGTTGCCGTCAGGGTCGAACTCTGACCGGAAGCGAGTAAAGCTAAGGCAAAGAGCAAACTAGCAACCTTCACACCTAAGATGGGGGACAGCAATTTGTAAGCATCTTGAATTTCTGCTACCCCCTGATGTCCAGAAAAATGAAAGGTGGCGGCGGCGACAACCAAGATGGCGGCGTTCACAAACAGCGCCAACGATAGAGCAATTGTTGAATCGAGTGTACCAAAGTTGATGGCTTCCCGTTTCTTTTCTGGAGTACGTTGCCAAGCCCGTGTTTGCACAAGCGCTGAGTGTAAATACAAGTTATGGGGCATGACAGTGGCTCCCAAAATGCCCAAGCCAACATATAACATTTCCTGATTTTGGAGAATTACTGGTTGAGGAACAAAACCAACTATGACGCTGGCGAAATCAGGGCGCGAAAAGATCACTTCTGCCAAATAACACAGTCCGATGGTGGATACCAGGGTGATGGTCAAAGCTTCGATATACCGAAAGCCATAGCGCTGTAGCATAAGTAAAAGTACTACATCCAGCCCGGTGAGGCATACGCCCAGAATCAGGGGGATGTGAAATAATAACTGTAGAGCGATCGCGCCGCCGATTACCTCTGCTACGTCAGTGGCTACTATGCCAATCTCAGCAAGTATCCACAAGCAAATGTTTACTCTCCGGCTGAATCTGTTTCGACAAGATTTAGCTAAGTCTTGTTCAGTCGCGACTCCCAGACGTACACACAGTGTTTGTAGCAAAATGGCGATGAAGTTGGAGACCAGAATTACGCTGAGAAGCGTGTAACCAAACTGAGCTCCACCCGCAATATCTGTAGCCCAGTTCCCAGGGTCCATGTAACCTACAGAAACCAAATACCCTGGTCCGACGAAAGCCAGTAGCTTACGCCAAAAGCTTTTACCTTCGGGAATGGTTATGCTGCGGTGAATTTCTCTTAGACTGGACTGTGTTTCCGTATTCTCAACCATGGGCATCGCTTTAAGAGATAGATATTTTCATGTTTCTCTCATAATTCTGCCTCTCATGCTAATCCAACTTCTACCTCTTTTGTCGTAACTTCTGGATGTTTACTTATTCTGGAACTCCAAAATATCAGGTTGCCATCATCCTTACTGTCATCGCGTTTAACTTTCCCATGGCGGACGATTGGTTTTTCTTGATGATCGATATTGTCAACCGAAGGCTCCTTCCGGCTTTCGTTTAACCCGCTTTCATCAAATATCGCGAACTTCCTTACTACAGCAGGATTCTCGCGGATGTTGTTAAAAAATTTTTATAGTTATGATGAATTTTGTGTTAAATAAATTTAAGTAAATTCTATCTTACTTTATAAGTACGTATGCAAAAATATTTATGTCATTGCGAACGAAGTGAAGCAATCCCAAACCCATGCGATTGCTTCATTCCGCTTCGCTCCATTCGCAATGACATTGTATATTTAATTTTGCATGACTACTTGTAGCACTCCGCACTGGAAATGTGAAATTATCGTAAAGGCTGCTAATCGTTAATAGCTATTGGCAATTAGCAATTAGCAACCATTTTTTTCACGAATCATTTAGGATTGCTATATTTAGTTAAACATTAACCTAGAGGGGATTCCATGAATTTCGATTTTCGAGAACTGCTGGACCTTAACAAGTTACGAGATCTGATTAACTTATATGGCTACTGGCCTGTATGGGCAATAGTCTTTGCTGAATCTGGATTGCTAATAGGGTTTTTTCTGCCAGGAGATAGTTTACTGTTCACCGCTGGATTTGTAGCATCTCTTCCTCAATCATCGCTTAACGTTTGGGTTCTTATTTTTGGTGCTTTTGTTTGTGCAGTCCTTGGTGATAACGTTGGCTATGCTACTGGTTACAGATTCGGTCGCCGATTATTTCAAAAGGAAGATTCATGGTTATTTAAGAAGAAAAATTTGGAAAAAACCCAAGATTTTTATCAAACACATGGAAATAAAACGCTTGTGCTAGCGCGGTTTACGCCGATTATTCGCACTTTTGCGCCGATTGTGGCTGGCATAGCTGCCATGCGATATCGAACATTTATGTTTTACAATTTAATTGGTGGTTTTCTTTGGACTTTAGGGATTACCCTATTAGGATTTTTCTTAGGAAAATCTCTTCCACCTGAACAAGTAGATAAGTATTTATTACCGATTATTGGGTTAATTATAGTTGTTTCTTTAGTTCCAACCATTATTCATATAATTAAAGAAAATAAGGAAAGTAGACGTTGAAATCACTCGTAACAAACACAACACAGGAGTAATGCAAATGACTATCTTCAACAAAAACATTTTCGCATTGGCACTCATATAATAACTTTTTCCGGCAAGAGATATTGACGAACAAACACAGCCAAATTGTGTTGATGAGCGTTGAGCCGGGTGACGATATTGGTGAAGAGACGCACGATGTTGACCAGGTTTTGGTGTTCGTTGCAGGTCAAGGCGAAGCCGTGTTGAACGGCGATCGCAGCACAGTTGAAGCGAACACAATGGTCGTTGTTCCGGCAGGTACACTGCACAACTTCATCAACACTGGCTCGACGGCACTCAAGCTTTACAAAATGGTACGGTAAGCTTGATGATGTGCCTGGGAACCCGTAAGGGATTAAGACACGCGAAATCTTCTTAGAATCCCATGACGAATAGGCGTGGGAGTGTCAAACCGTTTATGCGCCGCCCGAGGAAGATCCAGGAACCCTGCACCGAACAAAAGCGGAAGCGGTTGCTGCAGAAGGGGTTTAGTCCTCATCCTACAAGAGTGCAGTCGTCGGTATGAGGCATGGGGCATGGGGGGAAACATGATCGTGCGACAAATTCCTACGTACTATCTCCAAGTATTTAATCGGTTGTCATCGTGTCACCTTTTACTACTTATTCCCCATTCCCTATGCCCTATGCCCGAAACGGCGAGGCGTCTCGTCCGGACACCCTTAAAAGGAGTAGGATTCCTCGCCGTTTTCTTTAAGTGTTCAGAAACAGCGTCAAAGTTGATAGCGTCAAACAAAGAAGAATATTTTTGTGGACGTTTCAGCTTGAAAACGCGCTCTAATTACTGGCAACTTCTACCGTATATCCGACCCCAATGGCAAACCATTGTCAAGGGGTTGGTTGGCATTTTGGGATATGTGCTGGCGACATTAACGCTGATCAACTTTACAGGTAAATTGGCGATTCCCTTTGGACGGGGTGATGTAGTCGCGATCGCCCAACTCGCCGGAATCTTAGCAGGAGTGTTTCTTGTTAGAGGCTTTTTTCAGTCTGTGCAAGATATATACATGGCTTCCGCCGCTCTCAGAGTAGCATTTAATCTCCGTAAGCAGGTCTACGCCCACCTCCAAAGGCTCAATCTTAGCTATTTTGAAACAGCAAAAGCAGGTGATTTATCTTACCGCCTCACAGAAGATATTGACCGTGTTGGCGAAGTGGTGCATAAACTCTTTCACGACTTTATCCCCTGTGTTTTGCAGTTGCTGGCAATTCCTATTTACATGATTTGCCTGAATTGGCAACTCACACTAGCCACCGTCATCGTTGCACCGTTGATGGGTATTTTAATTGGCTGGTTTGGTGAACGGTTACGCCAGTTCTCTCGTCACAGTCAAAATCGTGTCTCAGATTTGTCAGCAATACTCACGGAAGTTTTTAGTGGTATCCGTCTGGTACAAGCATTTGCCGCAGAAAATTACGAAATTGCCAGGTTTAGCCGTGAAGCAGAACGTACTCTCAAAGCAAAATACTCAGCTGAACGACTCAAAGCAATTCAGATTCCCATTATCGGATTTCTGGAAGCGGTGGGTGCTTTATCGCTGCTATTCGTTGGTGCATGGCAAATTTCTCAACGCAACTTGACGGTGGTAGAGTTTTTCAGCTACCTTGCAGCTGCAGGGTTGTTGATTGATCCCGTCGGTCACGTTAGTAGCAACTACAACGAGTTTAAACAAGGTGAGGCTTCTGTTGACCGCATTTTTGAATTGTTGGCAATTAAACCAACGGTAGTAGAAAAAGCTGACGCGATCGCCCTACCGCCAGTGTATGGCAAAGTAGAATATCGCCATGTGTCCTTTGCTTACAAACCCGGAGAACCAGTATTAAAAGATATTAGTTTGTTGGCGTTGCCAGGAGAAGCGATCGCCCTTGTTGGTGCTTCTGGTGCTGGAAAAACCACTTTCGTGAATCTCCTACCGCGCTTTTATGACCCCGAAGCTGGTCAAATCTTCATTGACGGTGTAGATGTCCTGGATGTAACGCTTCACAGTTTGCGGCGACAAATTGGCATTGTTCCTCAAGAAACCACGATGTTTTCTGGAACAATTGCTCAAAATATCGCTTTTGGACAAGACTCCTTTGATATGGAAGCTGTCCAAAAAGCCGCGAAAATTGCGAACGCCGATCAGTTTATTACGAAACTGCCCGATGGTTATTTTACTTGGGTAGGTGAACGCGGGGTGAATTTATCTGGTGGACAACGACAAAGAATAGCGATCGCTCGTGCTGTTCTCCTCGACCCCAAAATTTTAATTCTTGATGAAGCCACCTCCAGCCTAGATTCAGAATCGGAAGCACTGGTACAGGAAGCGCTGGAAAGGCTAATGCAGAACCGAACGGTGTTTATTATTGCTCATCGGCTCAGTACAGTTAGGCGTTGCGATCGCATTTTAGTTTTAGAAAAGGGGCAGATTGTGGAATCGGGAACTCACCAACAATTGCTAGCACTTGAGCGTCGTTATGCAGGGTTTTATGCCCAGCAGTTTAGCAATTAGAGCTTTTCGGAGGCAATGGAATCATGCAGACTGGTATCCATTAACTCAGTTCGTAACCTACGAATCATTTATCAACATCCGTCCGCGCCAAAACAATCGTTCGATGGAGATTCAAGACTCCATAATTCGAGAACGTGTGGCGCAAATTGTACAACCTGACTTTTCACGGGATGTGGAAAGGGGGGAAGGGTTCGCGAGTGTAAGTGGC
>CAZZYE010000177.1:0-10592 GCA_964658145.1 uncultured Stigonema sp. | reverse complement strand
AAAAATTAAAAATTTTTTAATTTTGCATTTTTAATTTTTAATTCTTGTACTCCCTCATCTCCCCTGACTTTTCAGTGAGCCTGCGATTTTAACCGTCGTGGGCTAAAATAATTTCTAGCAACTAATGCACTACGTAGCAAGTGTCCGAAAACATGGCTGAAACAGTCCAAGAATCCTTTGGTTTGGAGGCATAAGGAGATCTAAAAATGGGAAATGTCGAGTTGAGGAAAAAGCCAGAATGACTCAAGTGGTTTTAGGAGAGAATGAAGGAATAGATTCAGCTTTACGTCGGTTTAAACGCCAAGTTTCCAAAGCGGGAATCTTAGCTGACGTTAAGTATCATCGGCACTTTGAAACACCCATAGAAAGGCGCAAACGCAAAGCAGTGGCTGCTAGAAGCAAGCGACGTTTTAAGTAAAAATATTTAATTTTGGCGTTGCTTGAAGATAGTATTATGTTAAACAAGCCATAGCATCTTCGTTTTTATTAAAAAATGGCACGAAGGCCAAAACCCTTGAAGATATACCAGGCGCAGCAGAGTATAGCTAGTTGCGCGGTTTTACTGAGGATATAGGGCGTTGCAGGTTCTGTGGCGCCCCATCACATATCTGGTAAATTATTTTTAGTACGGCGGAACTCGTCGGAATTTACGCCCAACGCTCGAATTAACGAGGTGAAAGGAAATAACACTCTGCCTGTATAGGCAACCTGGGTGTGCCTGGGAACCCCATAAATTGGGATATAAAGCCTGAAAGCTATAAGGGAATCTGCCTCTCAATACAAGTCCAGAGTGTTAAAAAAGTTAAGCAATATGTACTTCACCCCTTGTTGGGATGTGGGTGAATTCGTCTTGTTCTCAGGAAGTAAGTCGATTGAATTGCTGCTTTATGGGATCAGCTTGGGAAGAATGTCGTTGAATGGTGGAGAATTTTGGAGCGATCGCCAGATGACATAGTCTAATTTGATCTGAACTAGGTTTTGCGAATGAATCTTGGTCGAATATAGCAATTCTATTAAAGACTTCACTGGAATTCGGGAACGAACCAATTCAAAACCTCGCAACAAGATAGAAAGACGTAGATCCAATTCATGGTCATTTTTTAAATTCAGAACCTTTATAAAGTACACTAGAGTACAAAGGCAATTTGGCGGGTATGGAAGTGGTAGCGATACCATCTCAATATACTAGCTAGACCTGCCCATGAATGGTTATGGATTGGTGAACGGAGAGCCAAAAATTTTAAATGTGTTAATCCAAGGGGCGGTTGGTGTGGAGACGCGAATTATAGCGCTTTGAAAGTTATAGCAGTCATTGGAGCAGTTTTTGTAAACCTTGGAGCCAAATTCGCGCCACGTATAACTCAGAGGTGCGGGGCATAATAGCCCCGATAAATCTCTACGTTGTGCAATAGGTCGCTTAAGTTAACTGTTTTGGATTTTCACAAAAAAAGGGCAATGCGGAGTTTAGAAATATACAAGTATCGGCAGGAAAATAGGCTTTCTCCACTCCCCACTCCCCGTTTGTCATGGGTTGTCTTTAAACACTGAGAACACACGAATCTTCAGGAGAAAGTTATTCTCATTTGGCTTCTCGCCTTGGAGAAACAACTCCCAAAAACGAGATCAGACCGCATAAGTCACTTTGAGTTACATCTACCTATTAGAGGTTAGGTAGTAATAGTCGGACCAATCTTATGACAGTAACCATAAGCGGAATCTGCAAGTAAGAATACTCCAGCGATCTAAATACTACAGAATGGGCAGAATCAGTGGCTCATTGCGATGCCACAATGCCAATATTATCTGACCAAAAAATTACTAATTCGTAATTCGTAATTAAAGAGGGTCAGAGCAACCACTAAATCAATGATATCGCGTGGTCTACAATCAGTGCGGCATTTATGTTCGTCAACTGACAAACATAAGATGCCTTGGCGAGTTATTGCTCTCACTAATTGCAATTACGAATTATCAATTACAAATTATTTTGACGCCAATGGCAAAGAACTGAGAACTGAGGTTAGTCATAGGTTATTGGAAGCATCTCAGTTTTGCAAGAATATCTGGGAAAGAATGCGAAAAGCACAACTTCAGTTTGTAGTGACAAAACTGAGATATATACTCCCTAGATTATTCCATTTACGTTCGATAAAAACAACAGTATTTATATCTGATTATTAAAGGGTAAGTCATAATGGTTGAACAAGCGTTGGATCTTGTAGATAAATATCTCTCGCAACAGCACTTTAATCATGTTCAGGAGATAGTGTTTCGTGCTTCTTGGCAAGGGCAGTCTTATACGGAGTGTGCCAAAACTTATGGTTACAGTCCTGAATACATGAAAGCTGTTGGCTATAAACTCTGGCAGTTACTTTCTTCGACTTTCAAAGAGGAAGTTACCAAAAATAATTTTCAATCTACCATCAAACGGCATTTTCTTCGTTGCGAAGCTGGGCTTCTAGATACCCAAGTTAAGAGTGCGGACGAGCAGTTGACTTCAAAAAATAACTCGGCAGAAGCCAATGGTGAAGGAGCGGATGCGCCACCCATTGTGAAAGTTTGTCAAAATTGGGAAGAAGCGGTAGACATCTCTGTTTTTTATGGACGGACTGAAGAATTGGTTACCTTGGAAAACTGGATTGAGCAGGAGTGCTGTCGCCTGATAGGCATATTTGGAATCGGGGGAATTGGCAAGACGGCTTTGACTTGTAAGTTAGCTAAACAGATTCAGAGGAAGTTTGATTACATCTGGTGGCGAACGCTAGATGATGCTCCACCTATCGAAGACCTCCTAGCAGACCTGATCGGCTTCCTGTCCAACCAGCAAGAAACTGAAGTTGAGTTACCCAAGAGTGTAGAAGGTCGAGTTTCACGACTAATCAATTATTTGCGCTCCTCACGCTGCCTCATAGTTCTGGATCATGCGGAGAGTATACTCAGCAATCATGACAACGCTTCCACCTATCCCCAAAGATCCGAGGGGTATGATGTACTTTGGAAACGAGTGGGAGAAGTAAACCATCAAAGCACCATTATACTGACTTCTCAGGAAAAACCGAGAAAATTTGAGTTACTTGAAGGAGAAAGATTACCAGTTCGCTCTTTAAAGTTGTGCGGTCTAAAGGAAGCAGAAGGGCGGGCAATTTTTGAGGACAAAGGTCTTTTTTTTGGCGAAGAGTTGGAATGGAAGTTACTCATGGAACTCTATGCAGGTAATCCACTTGTTCTCAAGATAGTTGCCTCAGCGGTCGAGAATTTGTTTGGTAGTAGTCTTGGGGAATTTATTAAGTTCCGTAAACAAAGCGTAATAATTTTTGATGAAATTCGTAACATTTTAAGTTTTCAGTTCAATCGCTTATCAGATTTAGAGCAGTCGGTTATGTATTGGTTGGCGATTCATCAACAACCAGTTTCGCTTCAAGAACTTCGAGATGACCTTTTCTTACCTAGAGATAAACAAAAGCTACCAGAAACCCTGATGTCCCTGGAACGGCGATGTCTGATCGACAAGGCTACGCCTACGCTCGTCGAGAAAAGTTTGCCAAACTTTACACTGCAACCCATAGTCATGGAGTTAGTGACTGAAAGCTTCATAGAGCAGGTTTGCAATGAAATTATTGCAGAAGAGATCCCCTTGCTCATGAGTCACTCCCTGATCAAAAACTCTGTTAGAAAAAGTCAAAATAGCACGATTTTGCTTTCCATTGCTGAGCAAATACTAACCCTCGCTCAAAGCCATCAGAATATTGAAGGTAAACTAGATCGAATTATCTTAAAAATCCGCGCAAATTTTTCTACTTTACCCAGCTATGCAACAGAAAATATCATGAACTTATTTAGTCAATTTAATATTACTTTGAGTGGCTATGACTCTTTTAATAAAACGGTTTTCCCAGACGATATTTTGGGTGTCAATCAATTGAAATCAACTCAATTTTGTGCTGTCGAATCTTGCAAGATGTGCGCTCGCTCAAGCCTCAGATATCAACAACCTGAGAACTGACAGCAATAAAAGTATTACTGTCTCATCCCCTCAAGTTATCACTTTTTATGCCATTTATTAACTGAATAACGTTAATAGAGAGTGGTAAATTGGGGAGGAAAGGGGATAAGTCTTCGTTCATAATTAGTAGTGGAAATACTTACTATGTCAAAAATTGTCTCTATTCACTCGTATCGAGGTGGCACTGGCAAGTCAAACTCAACAGCCAATATTGCCACAGCAGTAGCCCTCAAAGGCAATCGGGTTGGCATAGTTGACTGCGACATTCAATCACCAGGCATTCACATCTTGTTTGGCTTGGAAGAAGGACGAGTAAAACTTACCCTCAATGATTTCCTTTGGGGTCGTTGTGCGATCGCTGATGCCGCCTATGATGTTACATCTGTACTCAAAGAACAAGCGAATGCCCGTAGTAGTATCTACTTAGTTCCTTCAAGTGTTAAAGTGAACGACATTTCCCGTGTGATACGTGAGCGTTTCGACGTTGAACTGCTGCTCAAGGGATTCAAAGACTTAATTAAAAACCTCAAACTCGACTACCTCTTTATTGACACCCACCCAGGTCTCAACCAAGAAACCCTAATCTCGCTCACAACCTCTGATATCGTCTTGTTTGTACTTCGACCTGACCAACAAGATTTTCAGGGTACAGCTGTAACTGTAGATGTAGCACGCAAACTGCGGGTACCCACTTACTTACTACTGATTAATAAAGTCTTAAAAGACTACGACTTCCAGGATCTGCAAAAACAAGTTGAACAAACTTATCAAACTCCAGTTGTTGGCATAATTCCCGAATCTGATGACGTGCTTCGGCTTGCTAGTAAAGGCATCTTTTACCTCAAATACCCTAACCATGCTATAAGTCAGGCGATCGAAAAAATTGCCAAACAAATTATGGCTTAAGATAACCCCAGTTCCGAAATTAAGAGAAATATCAAGGATAGTGGAATATAAAATGCCCAGTAGCACTTAAGATATTATTCGTACACAACCCCTTTACTATGCAGTATCATCGGTAACCTGGTCACCTCTTACTCCCTAAAATTATTACTTTTTCTGCCATAAAATTATTACTTTTTCTGCCATCCTCTCATTACTGTTAGTAAAAAGAGATGATATGGTCAATGTATTAGTTTAAATATGCCTTTTAACTCAATACGGTTCAGTTAAGGTTATTTACCTACCGTCTACCTATGTAGAGACGCGACGCCCTTCGGGTGACGCTCGTTCCTCTCTACCGCTGACGCCGGAGTACCGGCTAACGCAACGCTTACGAAGATCGCCAGTTCCCTACGGAGGGAGACCCTCCTGAGAGCGCTGGCTCAAATTTCGCGTCTCTACACAGCCTAAAATTCTCACCCTTCAGCCTTAAGTGAACGGTATTGGATTTTAACTTATATCGATGATGATTCAGTAGCAATTACCTTGATAATCACTACTATTTATTGACAATTTATAACAAAGTATCTACATGCTAAGAAAATTTTCATCAATTTTCAGGAATTTAAAATTAGCTAGAAAGCTTACCCTCCTACTGCTCCTAGTATTTATTCTAGGAAGCACCTTTAGTGGTATAGCTTTGGCTAATATTTTGAATCTCAAAGCTCAAGATGAAATCAGTTCCAATGCTAGGTTGTTGATTCGGACTCTGAGCTCTGTCCGGTCTTACACAAATACCGAAGTGACTCCGCAGTTGGAGACTCGCTTAGCAGCTAATGAATTTTCACCAAATGTTGTCCCTGATTTCGCAGCACGGAAAGTATTTGAAAAGCTACAAATAGATAATAATGTTTATCAGGACTTTCTTTATAAAGAAGCGATGCTTAAGCCTACCAATATTCAGGATAAAGCTGATAGCTTTGAGGCGGAGATGATCCGCACTTTTCGTCAAAATAAGAATCTCCAAGAATTAAAGGGATTTCGTTCTCTTGAGGGTAAAAAAAGATTTTTTATTGCTCGTCCTTTAGCCCTAACTGACCCTAAGTGCTTGCAATGTCACAGTACACCGGACCTTGCACCTAAGGGCATGATTAATACTTATGGATCAATGAATGGATTCGGCTGGAAATTGAATGATATTAATGGCACTCAAATTGTATCCGTTCCAGTCAGTGAAGTTTTCCACAATGCGCGTCAATCCTTTGTTTTAGTCATAGGAATTATAGCGATAATTTTTGCGATCGCTATATTCGCGGCTAACCTCTGGCTCAAACGATTTATTGTTAGACCTATCAAGCAGGTCGTTCAAGTTGCAGAAGCCGTGAGTAGTGGTGATATGGATGCTGAATTTGGGAAAGTATCCAACGACGAAGTCGGCAGTTTAGTGGAAGCCTTTACACGCATGAAGATAAGTTTAGTCATGGCAATAAGAAGATTTGATCAGAATCGTATTAGCTCTGAAAAACACGATGAATGAATGGATTTAAGAAACCTGGGTTCTGGGATTACTGAATTTAAGCAATAAAACTTTTTTTCTTAATTAAAGGATTAATTTGATATTTTTACTCATTTACATGATTCTTTTTGTCTAATGAATCAGCAGCAATTACGTACCAATGTCCTGCGATCTTTCGGTGCTAGCAACTCTGAAATTCCAGAATTGCTTGCCTATAACAAAAATGTATTTGACCACAGCACCCTGAAGGCGGAACAAACCTTCCCCCCCAGTCCGGAAGCTTATATCGCTGTATGGAAGCAATACGCAGCAGCAGCAGAAATAGAGGGAGCTTATGCTGTCTTGAAACAGCACTTGGTGCAGTTTCAGTTCCCCATACTTGCGGGTATTAGTGAAACAGAGACATATCGTGCTTCTACCCGTCAAGGGAAATCCGTGCATGATATGGCGATCGCAACTGGGTTAATTTTGACTGAACCCGAAAAACTACAGCTTTGGTTGTATCAAACTCTCGCTGGCGAGATTCCGGTCATAATTGCTGGTAACCGTGAGGATTTTATCACTTTGGTACAAGCTCTCACTAAACGTAATGAACCACAGTTAATACCTGATTCTATGGGAGCTTGTATTGTTAGTGGCTATAACAACTGGGAGCGCATACACCAATATCGGCAGCAGTGGACTGCCCAAAACAATAGCTACTCTGAAGCTGAGTGGAATTTAGAATTTCAACTCCTGATTCAGCGTAAAGAATTGTATCAGGATCGGTTTATCATTCTCAGTCCTGGTCCATACAGCAATGCTGCAGCCAGCTGTTTGGGGCTGACTAAGACCGAGTGGCAGCAACTTTCTTTGAAAATTAGGCTGGAACATGAATGTACGCATTACTTTACTCGCCGCTTTCTTGGCTCAATGCGTAATAACATTTTTGATGAATTAATAGCTGATTATAGAGGCATTGTGGCTGCCGTAGGGCACTACCGAGCCGACTGGTTTTTACATTTTGTCGGCTTAGAGTCATTTCCCGTCTATCGTCAGGGCGGCAGGTTACAGAATTATCAGGGCGAGCCTCCCTTATCGGATGGTGCGTTGAGAATTCTCCAAGCACTGGTAAAGAGCGCGGCAGAAAGTATTGAGTGTTTCGATCAACAATATTCAGGGCAGCGTTTGAGCTTATCAGAGCAAGTTTCAATACTGATAGGTTTGACGACGCTGACACTAGAGGAACTAGCGAGTGCAGAGGGCAAATCAGCATTGTCAGATGCCGTTAGTCATCAACGGCAACTGTTGTTTGCATATGAATGTAAGCGATGAATGGCAACCATACATTAAAAATCTAGACTTATGACACAGGTTCTGCTCCAACAGTTGAATAAGAGTGACATTAACTGGATGATCGCCAATGGTCGTCAACAGGAAGTTGCCCCAGGCACTGTACTGATCCAGCAGCAAAGCAACCTTGACTATTTATATATAGTTCTGGAAGGGACTCTGAGTGCCAGTATCAAAAGAAACCAAGAGAGTGTTTTAGCTAGCGTTTTTGCTGCGCTTGAGGATGACAGCGACCTAGAGCAGGAGATTAGCCGCTACTCCAGTGGCGAGGTGCTAAATGAAATATCTTTCCTAAATTTCAGTCCTTCAGCAATTACGGTGAAGGCGGTAGAAAATTCGATTGTTCTAGCCTTACCTTGCCAAACACTGCTAGCGGGACTTCAGCAAGACTCGCCATTTGCTTCCCGATTTTACCGTATGCTCGCAATTTTGCTCTTAGACCGCTTTGATCGTCTAGTCAAAAAATTTACGCATCGCCAAAATTTAAAAATTCCACCCCTGCAAAATGTGCCCCTGCTGTTTGGTGAACTCAGTGACAGCGACGTTGACTGGATGATCGAACACAGTCACGTCGAAGTCATTGCCCCAGACACTGTCCTCATCCAAGCAGGTAGACCAGTGGATGATCTCTACGTGCTATTACAGGGTTCTGTGTCAATCTCCTTTAGTGAAGATCCGGGCAGTTCTCTTGCTAGCGTCTTTACACTTCTGGAATCCGATCAAAGCGACTCCTCCCCCGAATATGAGATTGCCGAGACATCAAGTGGTGAAATTTTTGGCGAAACGGCTCTAATTGATGCCCGTCTGCCAACCTATACCTTCAGAACGCTAGAAGATACACAAGTGTTAGCGATTCAAAAGCAGCAACTATTGATCAAACTCCAGCAGAACCCAGCGATGGGAACTCGTTTCTACCGACTCATAGCTATGCTGCTTTCGGCTAGACTTCAAGGGCTAATCAACCGTCTAGGGTACGGCAGAAGCGCCTACCAAGTAGGGCAGAGACTATCCCAAGATGTGAAATACGAAGATGAAATTGATTTGAATGTGATGGACAACATTTTTCTAGGCGGTGCCAGATTTGACTGGATGCTCAAACGCTTGAGAGTCCTGTCTTTAAAATAGGAGCGATTAATCGCGTCTGTACAGAAGAGAAATTTTCATGCTGTACTGTGAATTTTGCTCATGACCGTCTGTCTTAAGCAATTCAAAATTCAAAATTCCAAATACTTTTTGAGAGCGAAGCATTCTTGCTTCTAACTATATGCAAAGTAGTAAAGAAAACAAACTTTTTCGTTCAGAAGCCCTAGAGCGCTTATCTTCACCAGAACGGCTTGACCAGTTGATGCAGGTGGTTAGCCCTAGAGCCTGGTTACCCCTGACCACAATTGGCTGTTTACTCATCATTGCTGGTGTTTGGAGTGTATTCGGGCGGATTGCGCTCACTGTCAACGGTCAGGGTGTACTGATCCGACCCCTCAGTGTGGTGCCATTTCAAGTGCCTAGTGAAGGTCAAATCTTAACACTCAATATCAAGCCAGGGGATACGATTAAGCGGGGGGATCTTATCGGTACAATGGATCAACCCCAACTGAAGCAGCAGCTGCTGCAAGAGGGGTCAAAGCTGGGTGAACTCCTTTCTCAGAACAAAGAAACCAGTGGTTTGCAAAAGCAGGGAATCGCCCTCAAACGGCAGAACTTAGAGAAACAGCGAGTAGTCCTTGCGGAAAACCTGCATAATTTCAAGGCGTTCGGACCGATTTTGCAACAAAAAAGTTTCGCTTCCCTAAAGCAACGGCGTATAAGTCTCGAGCAGAGTCTGCGGCAAAGCAGAAATTTGCTCCCGACTATCCGAATACGGCTCAATATTCGTCAGGACCTTTACCGACAGCGAGCCATTAGTCAAGATCTGCTGCTACAAACCGAACAAGAATATAGGGAAACTCAGACGAAAGGCACAGACCTGCAAGCGCAATTGAAGGATCTTGATCGCCAAGAATCTGAGACACAAGGTGAGTTCTTAAAAAATCTTACCTCCATTAAAGACATTAATACCCAAATCCAAAACCTCGATGTCCAGGCAGCCCAAGTAGGGCAACAAGACCGAGAGCAGTCTATTGAAAAAAGTAATCAAGTCCAAACAACTAAGCGTCGGATTGCCCAACTAGAGTTGGAACTAGCTACAAAAAGCAAAATTATCAGCCAATACAATGGTCGTGTGCTAGAAGTTCCCATTGTCCCTGGTCAAACGGTCAGCGCTGGCACCCGCATTGCAGCGATCGCCACCGAAAACCCCGATGCTCCACTCACGAGCGTTATCTACCTTGCCGACAAAGATGGTAAGCAAATTAAACCAGGCATGCACGTACAGATCACCCCTAGCATGGTCAAGCGTGAGCGCTACGGCGGCATCGTTGGCACAGTTAAGAATATAACCCCTTTTCTAGTGACCAACCAAGAAATGTCGGCAGTCATCGGTAACGAAAACGTCGCAAACAGCATCGTGCAAAGCTTTGCTAGTGGTGGTGGGGCTACCGTGCAAATCTTTGCCGAACTGCAAACAGACCCAAACACCGACACTGGCTACAAATGGTCCTCCTCCAAGGGACCACGACAACTCAAAATTTCCTCAGGCACTACTGCACAAGTCAAGGTGAAAATCGGGGAACAAGCACCTATTTCCTACGTGATTCCTATCTTCAAGTCTTTAACTGGTGTTTACTAAAAAGCGAAACGTTAGTGGTTAGTTGATAGTTGTTGGTTGAGCTTCTTACACAACTAACCACTAACCAATAACCACTATAGGATTCCTATTTGATTGAAATACACGTAGGGTGGGCACTGCCCACCATATCCGGG
>CAZZYE010000176.1:0-10626 GCA_964658145.1 uncultured Stigonema sp. | reverse complement strand
TCCCTTGTCTCCCTCATCTCCCTCATCTCCCCCATCCCTCCGGTGTTGGAAAGAGGTTATGGAAGCCAGAGAAGCGTTGCTCTGGGGTTTCCTTGGTCAGCTTCCAAAGAGTTTCGTAGAAAAAGAAGGAGACTCCGGCAAAGTGGCGATCTCGTACTTTTTGCACTTGTGTCTGAATTTGTTGCATCGGGACAAATTTATCTTTAAACCCAGTCATAATGCCGATACTGACTGGAATATGACTCTTTGCTGCTTTCACTTCTGGGTACTCTAATTCAGTGATAAAGGTGTTCAAATCATCCCGATACACTTGCAAAACCAGTTCTTCAACCAGTCCCATCCGTTCCCACTTCTCCCAGTCTGCTAAAGAGAAGGGGTAGGAGAAGCGCTGGGGATTAGGAGCAATGGAAACTAGGCAATCTTTTTTACTAGCTTTAATAGCTTTAAATACCAGCTTCATGAAGCTGGTGATTTTATCTGCTCTCCACTTTACCCATTCGGGGTCTTGAGGATTCTGCGGAGGAGTTTGACCAAAATGTTCTTTTTTATACAAATTGACTGTGTAAGCATCGTACCCTAATTCAGCAGGTAAACCGAAATGGTCGTCAAATTGAATGCCGTCAATATTATAGTTTCTGACTATTTCAACGATTAAATCTTGGATGAATTGTTGTACATCTGGGCGAAAGGGGTTCAGCCAAACCCGATTATGTATACCTTCTTTGACAATCTGCTTCCCGTCACGATGAACAGTTAGCCATTGCGGATGACGTTTGGCAAGTTCTGAGTCAGCAGGTGCCATGAAGCCAAATTCAAACCAGGGAATGATTTTTAAGCCTTTTTGATGTCCGAAACTGACAATTTCTTTGAGCATATCTCGCCCTTGGAGTCCTGGCGTTGGATCAAGCGATCGCCCGATGACTTCTTGTGCAACTTCGCTGGGATATAGTGTATAGCCCCAATTCCAAACTGTCGGATATACAGTGTTAAAGTTCAAATCTTTGAGGCGTCGCAAAGCATTTTTGAGGCGATCGCGCTCAAACAAAACATCGCTATCAATATTGGTTAACCACACCCCCCGCAACTCAGAAGTTTGCGGATGGGGGAGAAGACGAGTATTTTGAGCAGATAAGGGAAACGACGATAGCATCACCGTAGCTACCATGATCAAAGCAACCAAAAGGGCAAAAAACCCCCTGTTTCGATTAGTGCGCGTATTATGCATTTTAAATTTTCTCTTCCCAAATGTGGGGTGAGGCACCACACCCCTAATAAAAACACTACGAGTAAGATAATGGTACGATTTCCCAAAAATCTGTGATCTCAGTTATCCCATTATCACTTTTAGCAGACAAATAACTCAGTATGTTTGCTCAAATTATCAAAATATAATTAAAACAAAACTAAGGATTCATAATGATAAGTATATTAAATAATCCTCACAGCATGGTAAACACTACAGCGCCCACTAAAAGGTTAGCAAGGGCGATTATGGTTTCCCAGGGACAGTTTTCACTACTGTTGGTATGTTGTAACTCTACTCCAAAACAGCAGCAAATACTGAGTCTGTTAAAAGAATTTTCTCCTGTAGAAATCAAAGAAATCCTGCTTGCACCCTCTGCTGAAACGCTTTATACAACTATCAAAACTATTCTGGGCGAGACTCAACCTGAAGCTTTGATAGTCAGGGGTTTAGAATCTGTCACGGCAATTAATCAACTGATCATCTCTACAAATCTGATGCGAGATGAGTTTAAGAAACAGTTTCAGTTTCCCCTCGTGTTATGGGTAAATGATGAAATCCTGCGCAAGCTTATCTGGCTAGCACCTGACTTGAAAAACTGGGCTGCTTCCACTATTAGATTTGATCAGTCCAACGACCAGTTTATTGAAAGGCAACCACTTAGTGCCTGATTCAAGAGTTCATAGTTGATAGTCAATAGTTAAAGGTGTTTTCGCCTCACATACATTGACTGTAAATATTAAGGAATAAATAATAAATATACCGATGTCTATCTTCACATCTGTCTTTTTAGGCGTAAACTGGGAAGTATGACAATTTGGTAGCAGATACTTTTAAGAATGTTGTTGGCGAATTACTGAAATAACCTCTCCCCCAACCCCTCTCCTTGTAGGAGAGGGGAGTCTTATTCCCCCTTCCCTTGTAGGGAAGGGGGTTAGGGGGTTAGGTTTTTACGCCAACGCAATCTTTTCAGGGTGCGGCTACGCTGATCTACAGTGTATAAGGGTACATTTGAAAAACTGACTACTCTTGTGTCCTGAGTTGCTAGTTATTAGTTATTCTTCCTTTAACTAATGACTAAGAACCAATATTGCTATGAAAATTCATCTGACCACCAAAAAAGCGCAGATTTTCACTGTCTTGTTATTAACTGGCATTTTGTCTGTTGGGAATGGGTTAACACTACTAAAAAGCGCTACAGCAACCCCTACAGATTTGTTACCAGCAAACAAAAATGAAGTCTTAGAACGCAATCTGGCAAAAAACCGCCTACCGCAGCCAGTGGCTGACGCAGTACTGCAAGCTGTATCCCGTAGAGAGCGAATTTCCACTCCTCAACTGGAAATTACCGATTTTAGCCAACAGACTTGGCGCAATGGATGCTTGGATTTACCCAAACCGAATGAATTCTGCACCCAAGCGTTAGTTTCTGGTTGGCGAGTTGTGGTATCTGATGGTAGTCAAAAATGGATTTATCACAGCGATCGCAACGGACGCGCTGTACGCTTAGTAAATTCTGATACTCCTACGAGCAAATCATTAAAAAATCTCCCAGAATCTCTCAAAGATGCGGTTCTGCAAGCTGCATCCCAACGGTTGAATTTACCAACTAATCAGCTAACTATTATCAAAGATATACAGCGTACTTGGAGAGATGGCTGTTTGGAATTGTCAAAGCCCGATGAAGTTTGTACTCAGACTCTAGTAAATGGTTGGTTAGTGGAGGTGGTCGCAGTTGACCAAACCTTGGTGTATCATACCAATGATTCTGGTTCTGCAATCAGGCTAAATGAAAAGGCGAGTGAAATCAGTGAAACCGATCGCAACACAATTAAGCCTGTACCCATTCCCACAACCGAGTTACCACCACCAATAGATAGCGGCGTGATTTTTCAGCAAATTTCTAGTGGTGGCTTTGCTGGTAGAACCGAGAAAACTGTTTTAATGGATGATGGGCGCTTGATTCGTGTTGGTCTTGGCGATCGCCGCATTTCTCACAAGCAGCTGCGACAGTTTCAACAATTGTTAGAAAAAGAGAAATTTACTGAATTCAAGAATCTGAGTTATCCAGCACCCCCAGGCGCTGCTGATTCCATCACCTACACTTTAACCAGCCGCGACGGTACAGTTGAATATAATGATAGCTCTCAAAGCAGTCTGCCTGAGAATTTACAGGTAATTGTCCGCGCTTGGAATGGGATCAGCATTCATGTAGGGGCGGGGGAACCCCGCCCATAAGTGCGTAGGTAAGGCAGAATGTTCCCTCCTCTCTGCTAGCAGCAAAATTGAGTTATACTATCTACAGTAAATCTACCAATTTACTGTAATTGAATGAGTATTTTTGGTTATATCTAGTCAAACTGCTAGTACTTTAGAGGAATAAGAGTAATGGCTTCATCCATAACTGTTAATCCCACATTGGGTTACATCCGCATTCGGGTTCCTCAGCATTACACTCGCCAACCTATTGTCTCGCGATTAATTTCTCGCTACAACTTAACAATTAACATTGCAGGGGCTCTTTTAGAAGCTCATACTAAAGACGACGGTTGGTTTAATCTGGAAATTCAAGGTAGTTGTCAACAAGTCGAAGCAGGTCTTGCATATCTCATGGAACTGGATGTAGAGATAGTGCAGTTAAATATCACAAGTCTTGTCAGCGAAAGTATGGAAAAGCGACAGATTTTGGGTGCAAGTAGCGTAGACGCAGATCTGGAAAATTCCAGTCATCAGATGCAAGACAAGGAAAAAGAACTTGAGTTAACTGTAGTAGAAGGACAAACAAATCGCGCCCGGTTTCAAGTTTGCATTCCGAAAAACTACCATTCTTATCCGGTAATTGCAGGGCTGGTTTCCTACTATGGATTAACTGTTAACATTACCGCAGCTTCATTAGATACCGAAGCTAAAGATGATGGTTGGTTTGATTTAGAACTTTGGGGTAAGCGTCAACAAATTGCCTCTGGTTTAAAGTATTTAAAACAATTAGGCTTACAAATATGGTTATGATTTTCAACAGCTTATGAAAGGTGTAAAACTATGACTCATGCTTGCTGTGGTCCTGGCTACGCAACTCCTGAAGCAGCGATGAAAGCGGAACCAGAAAAAGTGCTTTATACAGTTGCACTCTACACGGGTACGGGTATTGAGGAGCCTGATTATCTTGCAACCGTAGACGTTGACCCCAACTCCCCAACCTACTCCCAAGTCATTCATCGTCTAAAAATGCCCTATATCGGCGATGAACTGCACCATTTTGGCTGGAACGCTTGCAGTTCTTGTCATGGCGATGCTAGTAAATCGCGACGGTTTATGGTAATTCCCGGTCAACGTTCTAGCCGCATTTATATTGTTGACACAGCCTCTGTGCGTGCTCCCAAACTTCATAAAGTCATTGAACCACAAGAAATCAAACAAAAGACCAACTTAACCGCCCCACACACAGTACATTGCCTAGCTGATAGTCACGTGATGATTTCCATGCTAGGCGACAGCGAGGGGAATGGTCCTGGTGGCTTTTTGTTGTTGGATGAGAATTTTGACATTGCTGGACGCTGGGAACACAAAGCCGACGGTATGCGCTTCAACTATGACTTCTGGTATCAGCCACGTCATAATATCATGGTAAGTAGCGAGTGGGCTGCACCCAAAACCTACTATCCTGGTTTCGACCTAAAGGACGTAGCGGCGGGAAATTATGGTCATCAACTACATTTTTGGGATTGGTCGAAACACGAAATCATCCAAAGTTTTGACATGGGTGAAGAAGGGTTAATACCTTTAGAAGTGCGCTTTCACCATAATCCAGATAGCACACACGGGTTTGTTGGTGCCGCACTTAGCAGCAATATCTGGCATTGGCACAAGTCTAACGGTCATTGGTTCGTAGAGAAAGTGATTGATGTGCCAACGCAAGACGTGGAAGGCTGGCCTATCCCCGTGCCATCATTGATTACCGATATCCTGCTTTCTATGGACGATCGCTATGTCTATTTCTCCAACTGGTTGCATGGAGATATTCGCTGCTATGACATCAGCAACCCCGCACACCCCAAACTGACAGGTCAGGTTTGGTGCGGTGGCTTGCTTGGCAAAAGTGGTATTGGTGGTCATAAGTTAGCTGGTGGACCGCAGATGCTGCAACTGAGTCTCGACGGTAAGCGGCTTTATGTAACCAACTCCCTTTTTAGTACTTGGGATAATCAGTTTTACCCTGACTTGTCGAAGACTGGCTCATATTTATTACAAATTGACTGCGATGCGGAAAACGGCGGAATGAAAATCAACGAAAATTTCTACGTTGATTTTGGTCAAGAACCATCTGGACCTTCTCGTGCTCATGAGATCCGCTATCCTGGTGGCGATTGCACTTCTGATATTTGGATTTGAGAACCTCATTCCAATAGGAACTCTCGCTAGTGCTTCAACAGACAACTACCACAGGTGAGAGTCCTAGCACTCCGTACAGCTTCACTAAAATTAGCAGTTCCGATCTACGGAACCTCTGAATTCTAACAGTATGAATTAGCCTCACGCAAAGGCGCAAAGACGCAAAGACGAGGGCAGCGCGCCGACACGAGTGTTTCCAGCTACTAGGCGACTGCCCGTCGCAAAGAATCGTTGTTTAGTCATCTCGAAAAATGTAAATTCATACTCCGATTCAGCAACGCCAACTTTTTTAATTCTTATTAGGAAAATAGTGAAGTTATTTTCGGGAACTTTCAGGAATTTATTTTCTACTTTTGTAGTCATCAATATCGACTAATTAAGTAGAAAACTATGAAACGCTTTACTCCGATAGTTTTAGCAGCCCTTCTAGGTACTGGGTCTGTTCTAGCTTTTTCTCAAAATGCTGATGCTTCACCATATGATTGGGATAGATATCATTACGATCACGATCGCGATCGCAATCATGACTCTTGGCGCGATCGCGAAGCATATCGTGAACGTGAGATCTGGCGTGAGCGTCGCGAACATATTGAGCGTGAACGGCGTCGTGAATGGTGCGAACATCATCGTCGTGAATGTGATTGGCGTTAGATATCTCAGTTAGGATTTTTTCCGCCTTCACTTGAATTATGAGGAAGACTGCGATTCGCACAATCGTATGTCTTCCCCAGCACGCTTGTTTAACTCACCACCCATTTTTTATAAAAATTCTTACATTAATGAATTTTTTTCATTCTTATATAATTAAAAATCCTCTATAGCAATCCGTGGAGGAGAGCGTGAATAATAAATAATGTTGTAGGGTGGGCATTACCCACCATTACAAGGTTTGGTGGGCTACGAATAATTTCACAAATCTGATTGGACTGCTATATAATTAACGTAGTCTAAATTCAATACGGTTCGGATAAGATAATTTACGAGCGCGATCACCTCTGTAGAGACGCGAAATTTCGCGTCTCTACACGTCTGAATTTCTCACCAATAAACCTTAACCGAACCGTATTGAGTCTAAATTAGACTTCAACAAAATCCAGAAGAATTGCGCTCTTATTTCTCTGTAACAATCCCAACCTTGAATCGTAAGGAGCTTATTGTGGAATATCTGGCTTACTCTAACATGGTAATTGCCAATGAAGGAGAGAACATAGATATCAAATACAGTCTCCCCAAACTGCAATTTACTTGGAAAAAACAATTGAAGTCAGCTTGGTTGGCTTACGCTTGCATCTCCGTCTTGTTCGCGATTCTAGCCCATGCCCAAGCAACTTTAGCCGTTTACCGTGGTGCGGGTAGGTACTATGTCAGGACGAACGGCGGTTGTCTTCATGTCCGCACGGGTCCAAGTACCAGTTATCCATCTGTTGCATGTTACCGTAATCGTTCAAGACTTCCACGGGTCATAGGATCTACGAACGGTTTCGCTCAAACAGATACAAATTATTACACTTCTAGCCATTGGATTGCCTTAAGTTCCCGTAACGACTATTCTTACGGCACAAATACGGATGATTACGGTTATAGCAATCGGATTGACTCAAGTTCCCGTTACGATTATCCTGACGACACAAATACAAATTATTACGGTTCTAGGAATCGGATTGACTCAAGTTCCCGTTACGATTATCCTTATAATTCTAACGCTGGTAATTCCTATAATTGGGATAATAATGACTCTGGTATTTTGACTCGACCCGATAATTATTCTACTTTTAATTCTGGCGTGAGATACCCGCGTCTCAAATTAGGCTCCCGAGGTGAGGCTGTTAGACAAGTTCAAAGCGCTTTGGGTGTTCGACCGACTGGATATTATGATTATGCAACTTACAATGCAGTCAGAAATTTCCAAATAAGCAATGGCTTACGTGCGGACGGAGTAGTCGGGTCACAAACCGCAAGAGCTTTGGGAGTGTACTATTCCTAGGGATTGGAGGAATAGAGAAGGAATGTACAGGGCGCTGTGTAGCAACGCAGCGCCCTATACATTCCTTTTGGTTACGGTTCTAAGCCTTTGCGACGTTTCTCTTCGATGATTTGCTTTAATTCATCAATCGAGTTAAGTTTTGTGCCATGCTGTTGGATACGCAGTACAGCTTCGTGTACCGCATCCTCATCATCACGGTGGGTGAGGATGTATTGCCTCAATTCTTGCTGAGACATCGCTTTGTAATCTAGTTGGGTCACAGTATTTTAAGAGGGAACAGGGAACAGGGAACAGGGAAATCCCCTTGACGCATTCATCTGGGGTATGATCGTGGACGTATTTTTTCTTGCGCCTACTCGACGAAAAAAATAATTTATTTCTTTCATAAATAAATTATGGTGCAAGTACCCTTAATCTTCTCACTCGGGGAGACGCTACGCGAACGGGGCTCATTCTTTTCTGTTCCCTGTTAAGAGTTCCCTGTTCCCGCCCCGAAGGGGCTTGGTCAAGCAATTAGCAATTGCTTAGTGTCATTTGCGATCGCTGATGTTCTAAAATCTGATTCAAAGATTTGATTAATTTAGTCAGCGTGTCCACTCCAGCAAAAACCTTTCCTACTTGGGCGTTTTTATCTTTAGCAACCAATGGCATACTGATTTTGGCGGTCATCCTGCTAATTTGGCGACAGCAGGGATGGACCGCTTTTTTAGGGACAATATTCCCCAGCCTTGTCAACTCGAACAATCAACCCCAAGCCATCACACCTCAACTAAGTCCGCGTCACCAACTTAATTATCAGCAGTGGGTAGACATCCTCAAGCAAGAAGCCAAGGTAGCTGCCGAGAAACATCCTCAGCATTTAACTATACTGGCAGGAGATTCTCTAAGTCTGTGGTTTCCCAGTGAATTACTACCCAAAGACAGAAATTGGTTGAATCAGGGAATTTCTGGGGAAACAAGTGCTGGATTATTGAAAAGATTGGATCTAATCGACCGGACCAATCCGGAAACAATTTTTGTGATGATTGGCATTAATGACCTAACCCGAGGAGTCAGCGATGAGATAATTTTAAAAAATCAGCAGCAGATTATACACTACCTGCGCTCGCTGCATCCAAAAACCCAAATTGTCGTCCAGTCGATTTTGCCGCATGGAGGAGAAGCAACTTGGGACTCGCGAGAAAAACTACTAGCTATTCCCAATAGTCGCATTCGTCAGTTAAATCAGCAACTGCAAAGCATAGCCGCAAAAGAAGGCGTCAAATATTTAAACTTGCATCCCCTATTTGCCAATCAGCAAGGTCAACTCCGCCGCGAACTTACCACCGATGGCTTACACTTGAGTCGTCAAGGCTATCTCGTTTGGAGTTCTGCCTTGGAGATTTATAGCCAGATCGAACTCTAACTATAGGTAAAATAATTTTGGCAACGGATGATGTAGCGGATGTAACGGATTCCTCTATGTGTGTGACTTTACAGAGAATTTATGCGTTACATCTGTTATGTTATCCGTTGCAAGAGAAAATGAAAATTAGCAATTTTTGACAAAAAAACCAATGGATACGAAAGCTTTTAAACGATCGCTCCAACATTCGGAAAACTACCATCGTAAGGGATTTGGTCACCAAGCAGAAGTCGCTACCCAGTTGGAGTCCGAGTATCAAAGCAACTTGATTCAGCAAATTCGTAACAATAACTACTCTCTAACTCGTGGTGATGTCACTATCCAGTTAGCGCAAGCCTTTGGCTTTTGTTGGGGTGTTGAACGTGCTGTAGCAATGGCGTATGAAACCCGCAAACACTTCCCAAATGAGCGAATCTGGATTACTAATGAGATTATTCACAATCCTTCAGTCAATCAGCGCATGCGTGAGATGGAAGTGGCGTTTATCCCTATTGAAACAGGCGAAAAAGACTTTTCTGTAGTTGAAACTGGTGATGTAGTTATTCTTCCTGCTTTTGGAGCAAGCGTCCAAGAAATGCAATTGCTGAATGATAAAAATTGCAAAATTGTCGATACAACTTGCCCTTGGGTTTCTAAGGTTTGGAATACCGTTGAAAAACACAAAAAAGGCGATTACACTTCAATTATTCACGGCAAATATAACCACGAAGAAACCGTTGCTACCAGTTCTTTTGCAGGTAAATATCTGATTGTACGGAATTTGGAGCAAGCCGAGTATGTTGCTAACTACATTCTCTATGGGGGAAATCGTGATGAATTTATAGCGAAATTCAGTAAAGCTTGCTCTGCTGGATTTGACCCTGATAGAGATTTAGAGCGAGTTGGCATTGCCAACCAAACAACGATGCTCAAAGGCGAAACTGAGCAAATTGGTAAGCTATTTGAGCATACAATGATGAAAAAGTATGGTCCACCAGAGTTGAATCAGCATTTTCAAAACTTCAATACCATCTGTGACGCTACCCAAGAACGGCAAGATGCAATGCTCAATTTAGTGGAACAGAAGCTCGATTTGATGGTAGTAATTGGTGGGTTTAATTCATCAAATACTACACACTTACAAGAAATTGCAGTTGAGCGAACAATTACTTCTTATCACATTGATTGTGTAGAGCGAATTCACTCAAGAAATAGTATTGAACATCGGCAATTAAATGGAGAGTTAGAAATCACAGAAAACTGGTTGCCGACAGGGAAAATAGTTGTAGGAATTACCTCTGGTGCTTCTACACCAGATAAGGTGGTAGAAGATGTGATTGAGAAGATTTTTGAGTTGAAGACGATGGCGACGGTGTAAGAAACCTCACCACGCCAGTCGCCTACGGAAGAGCCAGTGCGCCTATACGGGGGCAAGTGCAGGCAACTGGTGAGTCCAGGAAAGTGCAGCTTGTTTCCCGCGCCCAGGGAACTGGTGAAGCAGCGCGCATGAGGCGGAGAGAAGTTGCAAGGGAGCCAGCGCGCATGTTGTCGGTTTTCCCTCCGTAGGCGACTGGCGGTAGGGTTTCCCTCGCCCGCATCAGGTATCGCTGCATTTAATGTTGGAGT
>CAZZYE010000175.1:912-10642 GCA_964658145.1 uncultured Stigonema sp. | reverse complement strand
GTATTAAACTTTCGTGAAGATTTTCAATCATCTTCTGGTAGCTAAGACCGCGTAAATGCTTGAGAGTTAGCATTCGCAAGATGACTTCTACAGGTGTTGAATTTCTGACGGTTTCGATTGTATGAGGATAACGTTGTGCAAAATCATGTGCAATCAAACGAAACAGTTCTTCATCGTCAATTATCTGATCTATCTCTAGCAGAACATCATTGCCTTCGCCACACAATTTCAGTAGCATAGCAAACTCTCGATCAATTTCATATTTCAGACGCAACATCAGCTTAAGCATCCATTAATAGCAACTCTAGCTCAAGCAGAATACTTTTTTAATGGAGATATCATGACTTGCTCAATGAAATTTCGTCAACATTTCCGGGAATTTAGTATTAATTAAAAACGCTTAATTTAAAGAAATCAAAAATATTGCAGCGTTTCAGGTGTTAGTGCTTCATGACCTCCTACTGCGATCGCTAATTTTTATGCACTCGCTTTATGCATTTGATTGTTAACAACTTACATTAATTTAGTATCATCAAATAGATTTATTGTTGCCAGATTTTGATTTTCTCTTCTCTTATATATTCTGCTAACAACCAAGTTCAAGCCTCATGATACCTGACGAGGGTACAATCTGTGTTAGTCGTCAGCACCTCTTCGTTTTGGGTCTGGTGATAGCATCAATAGTATTTCACACTCAAACTCATGACTTTTGTTCACCAAGGGAGTTAAAACTTTACAATCAGTATGGCAATGCCAGTAATTTAATGTATGTCAATCCCTGCAAAGGTTTGACGTTTCGCACCGGGAACTAGTCTAAACTCCAGTGGCTAGGGATTCTACTGTAGTGCGAAACTTGTCATTTGGAGGGTAATTTGATGCTGTGCGCACCAAGTGAATGTAGTTGGCTGAAAATTCGTCATTTTCATCCAAGTCATTCCAAACTACAGCCAGCCTTCCCGACGGTTTCACAATGCGGTTAAATTCGAGCAGAGTTGGTTGCGGGTTGAACCAATGGAAGGATTGAAAGCACGTCACTAAGTCTACTGTTGCATCAGCTAAGCCAGTAGCTTCGGCTGTCGCTTCCCGATACTCCACTAGAGGATGAGGTAAAGCCGCTTGTCTCATGTCGGCGTTGGGTTCAATTGCTAGGACACGCACTCCGCATTCAGCAAGAAGCCGCGAGGAAATCCCTGTCCCAGCGCCCACGTCTGCTGCTACCATTTGCGACGGCGAAACCATTCCCTCCAATATAATATCAATTGCTGCTGCTGGGTAACTTGGTCGGTATTTCACATAATCTTCTGCACGGTCACAAAATTTACTCAGGGGGTTCCTGGTGTACGGCGGCGTTTCTTCTAAATCAGACATAATCTTCATTCCTCAGCTTCAATTAAGCTATTTCCAGCTTTTAGTGTGCCAATCCATATTCTGGGACTACACTATCTGTTTATTTTACATTTTGATTTCCTTGGTGATGGCGTGTTTGCCATTCGGTGTAGAAAAAGAGAATTGCCAGCAAAATGTAGCCAACTGCCCAAGGCATTCCAGTTCCAAAGCCCAAATTGACAACGGTATCCGCCACTGTCCAACGGTAACTATGCATCAAGCCAACCCAAGAGAGTAAAGCCGCGCCAATAGACCAATAGGCGGCTTTGCGAAAGTCTCTCTCAATAATGTAGACTGTAATAGCAGCCAAAATCATGGCTGAAAAAATGAACCCCTGCTCTAGGGCAAAAGCACCGTCAATATACGTATCACTTAGCTTAAACTGTGAAATCAAGGCTGGTGTTAAAGGTTTTTCTTGAGTGCCTAGACCTGCTGCCCGGAGCGCATTTTTAGCAATTAACGCACCCCAGCCTGCGATCCCTGGTAACAAACCCACAACAACAGCAGGGGCATGGTGAGATGGGGTGGCGGTAAAACTTTGAGCCACAATCACAATGCCAATCCATAACACAATTGCCATCCCGGCTTCAATGGGGACAAAGTAAGCAAGCACTGCAACAGTTCCAGTCAGGCAAAGCAAGCCCATAATCATGCCATTGAGGATAGAGTAACCCACTCTTGCACCCAAAGCTTTCCAGCCAGGATGACCGATATAGATGGTGGTTGGGAAACAGGAACCACAAATAGCTGCAACAATTGTGCCAATGCCATTAGCCGCAAGACTTGGGGTAGCAGGATAAGAATCTCCAGCCGCTTCAGCACTCTCTAAATTTTGGAGGCTACCGACAAGGCTAAAAAGCCCCATTGGTAGGATGATGCTGAAATATTCTACTAATACTGAGCGGCTGTTCCACAACTTCCCTAACCACAACCTTGGTAAGTAAACTCCAATCGGTTGTAACGCAGCGACGAACTTAGTGTGATCCCAACTAACCAAACCTGTTCCCCAGGCCAGACCAATTCCCAACAGAACTGCCAGCAACCCACCAGGGATGGCAAATCGAACTCGCCCAAAATAGGTGATCATAATGACGCCTAGGGGAACCAAACCCACTACGGGATTGGCAAATGTCCGAAACAGAAAGCCAATGGCAATAAAGGTGATGGCAATACCACCCAAAGTTGAAAGCATCGCCGCACGGGGAACAAGGCGGCGCAGAGGATTGCCAAAGGTTGCCCCGACTAATTCAATTAAGCCTGCACCCAAGCAAGCCGCCAACCCTGCCTGCCAAGCTAGTTCAGCAGCCTGATCTGAAGATGCACCTTGGGCGATCGCCGCCAAGCGGACAGGCAACATCACCAGAAATACATAGGCAAAAAGGCTCACGGTGTTGATACCATAGGGCAGAGCAGTTATATCCTCCCGCTGCTCCCGTTGACCTTTTTGATAGGCTAACCAACCATAATAGAAGTTGCCAACAATCAAACTTAAAGCAACTCCTGGCAAAATACGTCCATACACTAAGAAGGCAGGGAAACCAAGCACCCCTTGGCACAAATTTACAATCAGCAAAATTTGAATAAAGTTGTCAAGAGCCAGCCCAAATAAACCATCTATGTCTCCGCGAACAAACCAGCGAGGAGCTTTAGGTGTTGCTATTTCCATCGTTCTACTTTTGCCTTGACAATTTTCTTGCAGTATTCTTATCGCTATGATGCTAAAAAAAGAATATAATATAGAGGTTACTATGGTAGCAATCTTATGCCTACCGTTTACCTAAAAGGCGGAGAGACTGTACAGGTCAGTTTAGAAAACTTAGAAGCCTACCTGTATGAAAATCATGAACGCATTGAGACTCGCTCCAAGAAACTGCGTAGACCCCCAGTTGATACTGCTACAGTCTCAACTAATAGTAAATAACTACAGTAACGTTAGGCAAATCTTCTGCTTCAAACTCTCCATTGGCTAGCTGATCTCTTGTTTTAGCAAAGTAAACATTACAACGTGCAAAAAGTTTGTATTCCGTCATTGGGTTATCATTCGTTGACTGGTATCTGGAGACAGAATTGGTACTTGTCTCAAGCTACCTGAGTTCGACGTAAGAAAAAGGCTGAAAAGTAGACAGAGTAAAGTTTGTAGCAATACAGGGCTTTTCGCCTTAATGTCAATAAGATTGCATAAATGAGAATAAATGTGAGGGGTACTCAAAGGGAGTATGATGAATTCGTCACGAATTCATGACGGGAATGAGTACTAAAAAATTGTTGAAACGGACCAGGAGAGGGGGAAGACGTGAAAATGCAGGCAGGAAGTCAAATTGGAAAAATAAAGACACTGGTTAGATCCGTTTATTGCCTCTGTAATGCAAGATTCAAGGCATTGGTGTTGATTTTAGTTATAATCCGTGCGATCGCATGACCTCAAACCTCATCTAAAGATTAGTTTACGGAGTCGGTACCGACGTGCAAGCGTTCATAAGTTTTCTGGTAAAATCCTGGTCTGCATTTGATTACTTTTTTGAATGCCATACTAAAAGCACTTTCAGACTCATACCCAACAGTGTTTGCGACAGCCGTAATATTTTGATCGCCTGTTTGGAGAAGTTCACAAGCTATCTGCATCCTCCAGTTAGTTAAATAGTTCATGGGAGCTATGCCCACTTGTTTTTTAAAATTGAGAGCGAATCCAGATCGAGACATGCCAGCGACTTTCGCGAGTTCTTCCAGTGACCAGGACCGCTGATAATCTGAGTGCATGGCTTCAATGGCTTTAGACAACTTTGGATCGCAGAGCGCTACCAACCAGTTCTTTTCATTTTTTGCTGAAGCGAGGTAAACGCGGAGAATTTGCAGGAGCATGATGGGTGCTAGGTGATTCAAAATCAATGATCGACCCACATTATTGCCACGAAACTCAGCGCTAAACCGTTCAAGACTCCAATGCAAAATCGCCGCTTGGTCCAAGTGACCTGGTATGTGGATCACAGGTGGCAGATGACCGAACACTATTTTGGTGAGATGACCGTAGAATTGAAAGTAAGTACCGATCGAAAAGAAATCCCCTCCGCCGTTCCAAGTCGTAACCCCGTTCTGAGCGGTTCCAAAAATCACATCTGCTTGAACTCTTTTCTTCACCAATAAATCTTTAGCTACAACAAAAAACTTTCCGCTCGTCAGGAGAAAGCAGTCTCCCGTTTTTATATGGTGTTTTGTTGAGTGTCCTTCAACTGAAATCCAGCACTCTCCCTTTAGGAGAATCTGAAGCTTGAAGCCTTCAAAAGGCGGGAACTCAATCGCCCAATTGCCTCCGGCATCAAACGCCCCGGAAACGAAAGTTTTAAGCTTCATTTTCATGAGAGTGGCCGAAAGGGTATCAATCATCATGAATTAGACTATACAGCATTACTTATGGACTTTGAAGCATTGATCATACAATAAAAAATGATCATAATGAACTTATGAAGCATAACGGTGCGATCTATAAACATCAGACACGCTCGTTTTTAAAGGAGTCGAAATATGTGCGTGTTTGTTACTGAAGCCACTAGGGGAAGGCTATCGGATACCGAAAGCTAGGCTGCGGGCACGCGCTAGGTGAAGTAGACCCCTAATAAATGGAGACAATAGCATATGAAAAAAATTCTTGTCATCGGAGCATCGGGCTTTGTCGGGGGGCATGTCGCCCAAGCGTTGCTTGCAAACGGATATTCAGTCCGCTGTTTGGCACGTAACCCGTCTCGGGTACAAGATTTGGCCAAGACTGGCTGCGAGATTGTTCAAGGTGATATTTCAGATTTAGCGTCGATGAAGCATGCCCTGGAATCCGTCCAGGCCGCCTACATTTCCATACATACGCTCTCGCCCCAACAGGCCAGTGCAGCAGTAGGTCAGGGGTTTATGGAAGTAGAGATGAATGGATTGCGGAACATCGTGACGGCGTGTCGGACGAACAGTGTGCGTCGCCTGATTTACGTTACATCCCTGGGAATCGCGCCTGATGCACCGAGTGTGTGGCTACGTGAGCGCTGGAAGACCGAACAGTTTTTGCTGAATAGCGGCCTCGATGTGACCGTTATTCGGCCTGGAATGATAGTTGGTGTGGGCGGACGTGGTTTCGATATGATGGTGAGCCAAGCCAAGAGGCCAGTCACCATCAATTTATTTGGCAGTAGCCAGCAAAAGATGCGTAACATCGCTCTTGACGACTTGGTCTACTATCTTGTTGGTGTGCTCAACGACCCACGCGCATATGGGCAATGTTACGACGTGGGGTGTGATGACATCCTGACGAATAACCAAATGGTTGATATTACGTCCGAGATCCTAGGGCGACATCATCCCATCAAAATTAATGTCCCGCAGACGGTCATAAGTGCGATCGCGCCGCTTATCGAACGCGTGAGCAAGTTCCCAAAAGGTTCGATCAAAGGCTTTCTGGATAGCCTGAAGATCGATTTAATTGGCGATCCCATGCCGATACGCAAGAGCTTGCCTCGAACGCCTCTGTCTTATCGCCGGACTGTGGAACGAGCGTTGACTTGCTCCAGTGCCATTCGGCTTGAGGGCGGGCATGAAGTGAAAATAAAGGAGAAATCGTGATGCGTGTTTTCGTTACTGGTGCTACAGGTTTCATCGGCTCTGCCATTGTTCAGGAGCTAATTAAAGCAGGTCACCAAGTGATGGGCCTTGCTCGTTCTGATGCTGCCGCAAAGTCGCTTGCTGCTGCCGGTGCCCAGGTGCATCGAGGCGATCTGGAAGATTTGGAAAGCATGCGTTGTGGAGCCGCCGCCTCGGATGGCGTGATTCACACCGCTTTCATCCATGACTTCTCGAGATTCAAGGAAGTCTGCGAGGTTGACAGGCATGCCATTGAGGCTCTCGGCTCCGTGCTCGCAGGCTCCGACCGCCCTTTGATCGTCACCTCCGGGACCGCGCTTATTACGCCAGGTCGCTTAGCGACCGAAGAAAATCCTGCCCCTCCTGTCTCGAACGCATATCCCCGTGCTTCGGAACAAACAGCAACCGCGTTGGAGGCAAGAGGAGTGCGCGCCTCGGTCGTACGTCTTTCACCCTCCGTCCACGGTGACGGCGATGATTACGGCTTCGTTCCCATTCTTATCAACACGGCACGCGAAAAGGGTGTATCGGCGTATGTAGGCGAGGGGCTGAATCGCTGGACCGCTGTGCATCGACTTGATGCGGCCTCTCTTTACCGGCTTGCACTGTCCAAGGGGGGCGCAGGAGCGAGGTATCACGGGGTCGCCGAAGAAGGAATTGCGTTCCGGGATATGGCTGAAGCGATCGGAAGACACCTGAACGTTCCGGTGGTATCTAAATCACACGAGGAGGCCGCTAATCATTTCGGCTGGTTTGCAGGCTTCGCCGGAATCGACTGCCCGGCCTCAAGCAAGCTGACTCAGGAACGCCTCAGCTGGCGCCCCGTGCAGTGTTCGCTACTCACCGATCTCGAACAGGGGAGCTATTTCAAAACGTGAACTGTGACAGGGCTACCCCTTCGAGACATTGCTGAAATCATCGGTCGCCGCCTGAACGTGTCGGTCGTCAGCAAGTCAACCGATCATTTCGGCTTTCTCAAGCCCTTCGTCTCGATCAACAGTCCGGCGTCAAGCAAGCTCACTCAAGAGAACTTAGGTTGGCGTCCCGCACAACCCTCTCTCTTCACTGACCTCGAACGAGGGATCACGCTCATAAGCCGGGAAAAACCTGAGTTCGACATAAAAAAAGTCTCTAAACCAGGTAGTAACTTTGTTTTATGGATGTGGGTTAGAAGAAGCGCGATCGCCAAAGTTTCATCAGGGAAGAAATGTGACTCTTGTAGTGAATCTAAATCTTCTATTGTGAGATTTAATGAAGGTTTTTTATCTTGATATGTATAAGCAATTAAAACCTTCGGATTCGCCAGGAGCCACAGGCGGGAAACCCGTCTTCAGCGCTGGACTCACCAGCAATAACATTAACCATGAAATTACAAACACTGCGGTGGCGAGTATGCTGAATTTGGGAAATATTTTTCAATTGGTCATTAACAGTTTCTATAAGAGAGCGTTTTCTTAATAAAATTTTATCGTTTAAAGACTAACCTAGCGGTGTCTTCACCTGTGGCACGACTGATGAAACCACTATCCAATAACCTTGATGCATACCTTTCAGTAACGCCAGTCATTGACTGGAATGTAGCGACAGGGAACACAGGTACAATTAATGCTCAATTCGATCTTCAACAGGAAAGCCTCGCCTATCCTCCTGATTCGACACGCGGCGAATTCCTGTTCAATGAAATCTGCTCCAATCCCGTACCCGAGGTCATTGATGTTCTCAGGAAATTCAAAAGCCGTAGGCAGATGTGGCCACACCTGCCTGGGTCAATTCCTCTAGACAATTTCAAACTCTAGCTGATGACGCTGAAGAAAATCATGAGTGAAATGATCCACCACATTCGTATCACTCAATTCCAAATTGTAAAAATCCACAACCTCATGCTCAAAATATGGTCCTGCGTGCCAAGTACCCACCTCTAACTTAATAAAGCAATTTCCCGGAATGCGGAAAGCTGCAATGTCTTCTATAACTGGTCGATCCACATTATTATTAGGAGGACAAACCGCCATTAACCAGTCCTTCCCCAACAGAGAACCCAGACATTGAGTACATTGCACATGGCGAGTAATGGTGTGAAATTTCCGACCTCTGCGGTGCAACTGCATAATATAAAAGCGGGGGATACCTTTGTCGAGTAATAATTGAGCATCTTCTGCATCAAAGGATTTGCCGTCTTTACTGGGAAAAATCACTTGTCCGTAACGACGAAAATTGTTCGGCGTTATCCATTCCGCCCGCAATTGCTGCAACGTCTTTAATGTACTCATAATTAAACCTGCTTGCACCCCGATCATTTTACCTCTGCTTGGCATCGGGTGCGTTACTGCGTCCCTGCGTCTTCTAACTCTTTGGGAATAAGAGATTTGGGAATTATTGAAGCTTGTTTTTCCAAATCTGCTGGTTTTGTATACAACCAAGCCCAAGCAATAAAAACTGCCTGGAAGGGAAGTCTCACAGCTTGTAGCAAGTTTGAATCTGGTATATGGTCAATCTTAATGTGATTAACAGCCATGTTGATGTTGGCTGGGAAAACAGCAATAAAAAGAGCAATTAGCCCCCAAGCAGCAGCTTGACTTACAGGTGGGACTAATAACCCGATCCCACCGAGAATTTCATAAAAACCACTCAGGTAAACTAATCCCACAGGATAGGGAAGTTGGGACGGGACAATTCGGGCGTATTGATCTGGAACGGTAAAGTGCGTCACTCCGACTATAATCAGAGATACGGCAAGGATGACACGAAAAAGTTCCTTGAAGTTAATCATGTGTTTATTTCTACTTTATACTTGCATCTACTCCTTTAGTTTCTTTGCGTAATGTCACTTTGTCTTCAGTCAACAGTCGGAAAATTGAACAGGGAAGTAGAAAGTAGAGAGTGAGGGGAGGCGGTAACGCACTGCCTTGTCTACCTGCGGTTCAAAATCCAAAACACCTATGCCGAGTCTTTACATCATTAGTGGTGCAAACGGGTCAGGGAAAACTACCGTTGCCATGAACTTGTTGCCGAATCTTCTAGATTGCTTTGAGTATGTTAATGCAGATGCTATTGCAGCTGGACTTTCTCCTTTCAACCCAGATTCTATGGCAATTGTTGCAGGACGTTTAATGATCCAAAGACTGCGGAGTTTATCAGATTCAGGTAGTGATTTTGCTTTTGAAACCACACTGGCAGCTAGAACTTTCGCACCCTTTATCATCGATTGTAGAGCAAAAGGTTACACAAATAACTTAATCTACTTCTGGCTGCGAACTGCTGACTTGGCAGTAGAACGAGTAGCAAGAAGGGTTGCTAGCGGCGGACATTCGATTCCAGAAGAGGTAATTCGTAGACGTTACGATCAGGGACGGAGAAATTTGAGTTCTTTGTATCTACACCTATGCGATGGCTGGATGCTGTATGACAACTCTAGGTCATTTCCCAGATTAGTGGCTGAACAGATTATTAATCAGCAGCCTATGATTTATGAAGATGAGACTTATCGCCAAATCACAGATGTATAAAATGACTGAAGAACAGATGAGAACCCTGCACAAAAAAATTGACGCCGGAGTCAAAGCAGCAATTGCTGAGGCGATTGAAAGACACCGGAAGTTGGGTCAATCGATTAGCATCATGCAAGACGGAAAGGTTGTGACTTTAACTGCTGAGGAAATCCCAGCGATTCAGTCTCAACAAATACCAGACAACTAATTTCCCAAATTGCTAATTGCTAATTGCTAAT
>CAZZYE010000175.1:0-902 GCA_964658145.1 uncultured Stigonema sp. | reverse complement strand
TACCCCTTTGTATACGCAACACTTCTTGAAGTGAAGATAGCACGGTGATTCTATGGAATTTGCAGCGAATTCTTAATTTAGACCCACTGGCATATGCTTGTGATTGGGTGCGGGATTATCTGCGGACAAATGCAGAAGTGGAGGAGAGCGATGCCTACGGTGCTGCTGACGCAGGACGCCACCTCTGTACCACTTATTTCGTGCCAAATAATCTATCCCCAACATCTCCTAATCCTGGAACAATATAGCCGTGTTCATCCAAACGATCGTCAATAGCAGCAGTGTAAATAGGTACATCTGGGTGTATATCCGTGAAATGCTCAATGCCTTCTGGTGCAGCAAGTAAGCAAACAAACTTAATCGACATCGGATTAGTCGATTTTATGCGTTCAACCGCTGCTACAGCTGTATTGCCAGTTGCCAGCATCGGATCAACCACTAACACATCTCGTTCCTCTAGATCATAAGGAACCTTGAAATAATACTCGATGGGAACCAGAGTTTTCGGATCGCGGTACAATCCAATATGCCCCACCCTTGCAAATGGCATGAGTTCAAGCATCCCATCCAAAAGACCCTGTCCTGCCCGTTGAATGGAAACAATTACCAGCTTTTTATCTGGGGCGAGTACTGGAGCACTCATTGGGGCTATTGGTGTTTTAATCGGTTCATATTTCAGCGGCAAATCCCGTGTCACTTCATACGCTAACAACAAGCTAATTTCTTTGATAAGCACGCGAAATTTAGCCGTATCGGTTTCGGCTTTACGCATCAATGTTAGTTTGTGCTGAATCAATGGATGGTCAATTAGTATTACTTGATTTGTCATGTGTTTTAGAAGTTATAAAAAATTATGAATTATAAATTATGAAATCTTTGAGCATTCATAATTCATAATTCAT
>CAZZYE010000174.1:0-10672 GCA_964658145.1 uncultured Stigonema sp. | reverse complement strand
CTCATTCCTTAGAGGTATTGACAAAATGCATAAAACTTTAACCTATCACAGATGGGTAAGGATAGGCAGAAATTCGCAGTTGCACTTTGCCCTGTTTACAGTTTAAAACTTTTTCGGCTTTACAGACTTTAACTTTACCAATATCTTGAGCGGCAACACGGGCTTTGACTACCAAAGAGGCATTACCAGGAGCAATTTGTGCGATCGCTTCTCCAGAACGTACCACTTGACCTGGATTTCTCAGCTGCAATTTGAGGATAGTACCTGCCTCAGTTGTCCGAATTATAGTTTTTTGCAGTTCTGTCTGGACTTGTTTTAATTCTTTTTGAGCGCTACTGATTTGGTTTTTGATTTCAACTTGACGGCGGGTGAGTTCTTCTCGTTCTTTATTCAATGTGGCGCGTGTAGACTCACCCTTTGCCTTTTCTTGAGCAATTCTCTCAACTGCGATCGCCACAGTTGCATCACTGGGATTAAGTCCGGCTTTGGCGCGTTGCAGTTTAGCTTTTGCAGCTTTGAAACCTTGTTCTTTCTCTTTGATTTGTAGAGTTGCGATCGCCCCTGTGTTGCCCAGCTGCTGATACCGTTTGAGTTCCTCCTGAGCTAATTCTAGGGCAGCTTCTGCTTCTTGCACTTCTGCGATTGTTGTAATTTGCTTGTCTCGATAGTCCCGTTGGTTGTGAGTTAGATCGGCTTGTGCGGATACGATGGTGCGGTTCATCAATTGCGACTCGGCTACTATTTGAGAATCTAACTGGCTAATTTGGGCAGTGATTTGAGTTAATTGCTGTACGCTTTGCTGAATATTTCCTTGTAGTTGGCTTTTTTTGGTCTGGAGTTGCGAGTCATCAATGGTGGCGATCGCATCTTTCTGTTTAACCAACTGATTCTCTTTGACCAAAATACTTTTAACAGTTCCTTCTTTGGCTGCTTGCACGAGCCGTACTTCCCCAGTAGGTCGAACGAAGGCGGGTGCTTTGACAGTGACATCATACTTGATGGCAGCAGCGAGTGTGAAGGCAGCGCCAACGGCTCCAACTAGAAAAAAGCTACCAAGATTTGTCCAAAGACCGATGGGAGGAAGAAAGTCGTCGCTTTTAATTAGACGGAGTAGGTCTGGATGTGGATCGCTCAGCATGATGATGACTTAGAAGAATATGTCATCTGTTATCTCAGATCTTGCACCTGAAAATATGAATGTCAAATCCATGACTACGTACAAGAGGAATCAAACGTTCAATATCAAGTAAAATAAGAGACACAAGTATTTGAGGAAAGAAACATTCGAGGGCTGTATCAGCCAAAATCATCACCAGAAAGCTCGATTTCAAGGATTTTGGTAACCGTTGAACCAGTTTCAGTCCTAACTGTGCGGGTGAGGTAGTACCTTTTCCTCTCCAAACACGCTCAACGACAGGTAAAAAATACGTTATTGCCGATCCTGCTGTTGGTGTTCGTTATTTATCCCTCAAGCAGCTAACCGAAGGCTGGCAAAATTACATCCTGCTGATACTGGAGGCAGATCCAGTCCGTCTGGCTGAACAGCCGAATGATCAACTTAAAAATCCAGGACGCTTTTTGCAGCGCATCAAGCCTTACCGGGCGATTCTATCGCAGGCATTGCTGCTTAACTTTTTTGTGGGTTTGATTACCCTTGCTTACCCCTTCCTAATCCAAATTCTCTCCGATGATGTGCTAGTGCGGGAAGATACCAAGCTGCTCAACGGTATCGTGATTGCTGTTGCAGTGATGAGTCTGATTGGTAGCGGACTCAAACTAGCGCAGTCAAACTTGATTGCCCACTTTGCACAAAGGCTAGAAATGGGGCTAATTCTAGAATTTACGCGCCAAATTCTGCGCTTGCCCCTGACTTATTATGAAACCCATCGTAGTGGCGAAATCATTAGCCGCCTCCGAGATATTCAAAGAATTAGAAATATAATATCCCAGCTTTTAGTCAGTCTGCCCAGTGAGTTTTTTATTGCTATTGCTTCAATGGGCTTCCTGCTTTTTTACAACTGGAAACTGATGCTAATCACCGCATCTATTGCGGCTGTGATGTCACTATCGACAGTAGCTTTCCTACCTACACTCCAGCAAAAAACCCGAACGGTATTAGCCGAAGAAGGTGAAACCCAAGCGATTCTGGTAGAAACCTTTAAGGGAGGACTCACGCTCAAAACTACCTCTGCTGCACCGCAGTTGTGGGAACAACTTCAATGGCGCTCTAGCAGAGTAGCAAATATGACCTTTCGCGCTATTCAGATTGCAATTACTAACCGCACGTTTTCTGATATTGTCTCTAATCTCGGCAGTGTTGGCTTGCTTTGGTTTGGCAGCCAATTGGTATTTGCAAGAGCAATTACTATTGGTCAGCTTGTTGCTTCCTATACTTTATATCAAAATGTGATTCGGTTAATGACTGATTTAATAATAATTATCAACGAATTAACCTGGATAAAAACTGCTGCTGAACGTCTCACTGAGGTCACAGACGCTACACCAGAAACGCAAAGAGATGATGTTAAAAAACCTTTTGTTGAAATTCCGGCAAATGCTGATATAATTTGCGACAACCTCAATTTTAATTATCCGGGTCAAATTGATTTACTAGAGGAATTTTCGCTCTTCATTCCTGGTGGTAAGGTAGTTGCTTTAATTGGGGAGTCAGGATGTGGTAAAAGTACCTTGGCGAAATTGATTGCGGGGTTATATACCTTAGAATCTGGTAATATTCCCAGTCGTAGCCTTGAATGAGAAGGAAATGTCTTCTGTTACTGGCGGGAGAGCAATCTGGGGTTCCTAAGTAATGACTATTAGAGAAGTGGTAAAAAATACCCACTTCTCTGACAAGAAACCAGCATCTTCCTCAAGAGAATGCCGAGGTGATGAAATAGCCGGTAACTGCACTACTCCAAATGGCCAACCTTGAAGTTTTACGCGATGGCCTAACAGCGCTTGGATACAAAGCTGAGCAAAAACCTCGCGCATCGCTTCATTGCGCTCATTGACCAGCCTTAAATAAGTGTTTTCTTCAATCCAAATAGGTTAATTTGTTGATAAAGCGTTTGGATATGAGTGTTTTCCGAAACGGAGAGGGTGAGATTCGAACTCACGGATACTTTCGCATCACTCGATTTCAAGTCGAGCGCATTCGACCACTCTGCCACCTCTCCAGTCAAGCTGTCAGCAGTCACTTAAGACTATGCTGACCGACTATATAGTGTATCACATCCTCTAGGCAGTTTGCACTACTTGATTGGATTGTTGATACAAAATTTCCTCAGATGCAACGGTGAAATCCTTGCCAACCCAAACGAGGGAGACTTGGGAAACAGCATTCCCTTCCATAAGGACAATTGAGAAGTTACGCAGCTTCTGGCTGCCATCTTCCACAATTCTCGGTACGCTTGCCGCATTTAAGTATATTGTACCCTCTGGATTTCTAAAAATGCGCTTTCGCAGCACTTTTTTGGTGTGTCGTAGGCTGTGGTGCATATGACCAAAGGCGACGAGAGGAATGGTTTTACCAGCAGTGAGAGTCCGAGAAATCGCCTCGGCAAAATCTGGATCGCCAAAGTCTCCACCTGGTGGGTTCCAGTCTTTGCCACACGGGTCTTCAGGGCGATCGCCTAACCCCGTAGGACCATTGTGACCCAAAAAAATAATTCTCTCACAAGCCGCGCTGTTTACAGCTGCTAAAATGCGGGCTGTGGATTCTTCAAAACTCGTCACTCCATACCTTTGTTTGTAGAAATCGGCATATTTCCACTCTGGTCCACCCCAGCTAAAGGGACGACCGCCGACAACCGTTAAATTTAAGGCTGGAAAATCCAGCTGACTGTAACCGACATGGGTTTCACCCAATAAATCCAGTTGTTGCTGTACCCAGTCTTCTTTGGTGCGGTCATAAGGACACTTCTTTCGTCCCCAGTCTGTGGCAGTATACCAAGCATCATGGTTTCCTAATACTGCTGCTTTGGGAATGTTGAGGGATGCGATCGCTCTTACCACGAACACCGACTCATTCCCAAAATCCCCGACAAACAGCACTAAGTCAACATCCAGATGCTTGAGTGCAATGCCATCTTCTTCTGACCATTGGTCGTGAACATCTCCTACTACAGCTATTTTCAATGTTTTTGAGTTAGTTTTCTGACTGGTCATGCCACTTTCCTAGCATATATGTTTCCAGCATAGGAAACTCACGGGGATTTTGACACCAACGCCGACAAGTGAGGATTACCCACCTTTGATTTTTGGTAAAAGCTACTATAATTGAAACCACTAGACAATAACTTGCAATTATAAGCAACCCCTACTGTGTTTACAACTGCACTTGCTCAACGAGACAAAACCCAACCGGGTCATCTACCACTGGATTTATTTGCAGCCATTGAGAGTCTTAAAAAAGAACTCAATGCGGTGATTCTGGCGCATTACTATCAAGAGCCAGATATTCAGGATATCGCAGATTTTATTGGAGATTCACTACAGCTAGCAAAAGCAGCAGCTAACACCAATGCAGACGTGATAGTCTTTGCTGGTGTCCACTTTATGGCAGAAACGGCAAAGATTCTCAGTCCAGACAAATTGGTACTTTTACCCGATTTAAATGCTGGTTGTTCTTTAGCCGACAGTTGTCCACCAAAGCAGTTTGCAGCTTTTAGGTCAGCGCACCCAAATCATCTCGTAATTTCTTACATTAACTGCTCTGCTGAAATTAAGGCAATGAGCGATATTATCTGCACCAGTTCCAATGCTGTCAAAATAGTGCAGCAGATCCCGGAACTCCAGCCGATTATTTTTGCCCCCGATCGGAATTTGGGGCGGTATGTCATGGAAAAGACTGGACGAGATTTGGTGCTTTGGGAAGGTAGCTGTGTTGTCCACGAAACTTTTTCGGAAAAGAAAATTGTACAGTTGAAAATTGCACATCCGGAAGCAGAGGCGATCGCTCACCCAGAATGTGAAACTTCAGTATTACGCCACGCGAGTTTTATTGGCTCTACAGCGGCTTTACTCAAGTATTGTCAAGAAAGCCCTGCCAATGAATTTATCGTTGCTACAGAGCCAGGAATCATTCACCAAATGCAAAAACGAGCGCCGCACAAGAAATTTATTCCTGCACCGCCGATGAATAATTGCGCTTGCAACGAGTGTCCTTTTATGCGGTTAAATACTCTGGAAAAGCTCTACTGGGCAATGAAAAATCGCACTCCAGAAATCACCATGTCCGAGGATACTCGCTTAGCTGCTCTACGACCAATTCAAAGGATGCTAGAGATGAGTGCTTAGGGTGGCGTTTTTTTTGCTTCTTGTTCAGCAGCGTCACTATATTTCCTGTATAATTTAGTGCGAATCTGCGCTTCCTGATAGCGACTATAGTTTGGTGGCACGGTATTCATTAATTCTGATGCCCGTTGCCACCTAGCAGCTAAGTCCAACCACTGAGCTGATGTTTTGGCTGTTTTACCACTTGTGGAAGCATAGTTGGCAACTCGCACTGCTTCTGCAAATGTGTCTGAAGATGGGGTGGAAGCAATTGGACTAGGAACGCCAGATTGTAGCGTTTCTCCTTGGATTGGGTATTTCAGTTTACCTCCTAGTAATGCATAAACAGTTCCACAAAGCAATAGCAAAAAGACGTACAACCTAGCCGCTCTTAGCTTACCTTGCCGATATACCTTGCTAGATTGATTTTTGTTCCTAAACACTGAAAAGCGATAAGCTGAGGGGTTAGGTAAATTGGGATTTCCCGCTTCAGTGTTGCGTGTGAAGTCTTTAATGAGTTGCTTAAAAACATGAGGCTTGACTAATGTAACTTCCTCTGACCACAGTAGTTGGTTCTCTGGATCGCGGGTAATTTCCTCTAACCACAGCAATTGCTGTTCCCGAACAATTCGACTGTTGATGTTAACTCGATGAATATTGCGTGGTGCTATTGACTCAAGAATCTGCCGGATTTGCTTGACTAGGATTGATTGCTCAAGTTTGTCTACCGTAGAAGCCTCACAAAGAAGTTGTAAGACACCCTTTTCAAAAATAGCTCTAGTTCTGACACCAGAATTAGCGAGCCTTTCATTCAATATCTGAATAATCGCAGCAACACTACCTTGGTGAGCTTGCCAAGCGATATCATTTATTTGATCTACCATCTGTGGATTAGTTATAGCTGTTTCACCCGTATTTGTTAACAGACTAATAAATCTAGGATATTAAGGCTTGCGTTCTATAAAAGCCTTGTTTTAGATTGTATAAGTAAAAATATGACCTTGCCAAATGAAATCCTTAAAATCAAACCTCCTTCTAAGTTCGTGAAAGAGGCTTTACTTAGTTTCATCTTGAAATACCAACTTAGTCTTATTAGTAAATTACCACTGGAGGCGGCTCATCACAACAATCATACCCAATAAACACAGAAGCCCGATCCCAGTTCATCACTTTTAAGTCATCAAACGATACAGATTGCGATCTCCATATACACTCCAAAACAAAGATAATAGTAGCACAAGAATTGCGATCTCCATCTAAGATCACAATTAAAAGTGCGATCGCTATCTTCAAACAGAGTTAACCACGCTTAAGTTGACACCAATGGCTTATTCCCCCCTTAAAAAGGAGGAAGAGGGGGGATCAACGCCTTAACTGAACGGCTACAATCATAAACATTTATGACTAAATGCTATCAATAAAACCTTGACAAACCCAGAAAGCTGTGCAAGGTGTCTAAAATCAAAATATGATGACAAATTACTATGCTGACTAAGTAAAAGCAAAATATGAGGACAAATCGTTATAACAACCAAGAAATCGAATCGTTTGCTCAATCGGTTTTAAAAGACGGCTATTGTGTGTTACCTAATCACTTCTGCCCAGTGACACTCAATTCCTGGTGTGAGGCTTTCGCGCCAATGCTCTCGGATCACATTGTCCGCGAAGGCAAGCTTCAGAATCGAGGTGCAGCCCGCTATTATGTCACTCTGCCCTTCAGTGTTCCTTTTGCCGACCCCAGTATTTACGAAGATGAGGATATTCTGGCGATCGCAAAAGCTTTGGTAGGTGAAGACATGGTGATGTGCCAGTTAGCGACGGACACGCCCTTGCTGGGGTCTCAGTATCAAGACGTACATCGGGATACTCCGCCACTCTTCCCGGAAACCGATCAAGAGACGCCGCCCTTCCAGCTTGCAGTTAACTTTCCGCTGGTGGATGTAACTCTTGAAAACGGACCTATGGAGATCGCCTGCGGTACGCACATGATGTCGAAGGCGGAAGGACTGCACCGCATAGAGTCAGGTGAAATCAAGTTAGAACCAGTCACGATGCGACTGGGTGACGTGATGATCCGCGATGTCCGGGGTCTGCACCGGGGCACCCCTAATCACACACAAACGCCACGTCCGATGGTCGTCATTGGCTATAGTCGTCGGTGGCTGTTTCGTCCTGAGGTGTCTATTCAAATACCGCAGCCAGCCTTGGATACACTCTCGGAACGCGCCCGTCACTTGTTACGCTTTAATCCAGTTGTCGAATCTTGCAATGATAAACCCTCTGTTGAGGTTTATCAGTCGTTCGCTTACTAATGGGTTAAAAGTTATACAGATGTGGAGTGGTGCGTTACGCTAGCGCTAACGCACCCTACTACTGCTAAGATCTCGATCTTGCTTCCCCTTCTGCTCCTTCTTGTGAAGGAGAAGATTTAGTGTGGTCTTTTGGCTGATCTGCACCAACACCACCCGTCCACTTCCAATCGCGCACTTCTGGCATATCATCGCCGTGTTCGCGGATATAAATCTTATGCTCGATTAACTTGTCGTGAATGAGCTGCTTTACGTGAGCGCGTTCATACTTAAATCGGTGTACGCGGTCAAGTACGTCATCTGCTAGACTAAAGCGATCTATCTCATTGAGAACGCACATATCAAATGGTGTGGTCGTCGTTCCCTCTTCTTTGTATCCCCGAACATGGAGGTCATCATGGTTTGGGCGACGGTAGGTGAGACGGTGGATTACCCAGGGGTAGCCGTGAAAGGCGAAGACAGTTGGCTTATCAGGTGTGAACATTGCTTCGTAATCCGCATCGTTGATCCCGTGAGGATGCTCACTATGCGGCTGAAGTGTCATTAAGTCCACTACGTTCACCACCCGAATCTTGATGTCGGGGAGATGTTGCCGCAGGAAGTCCACGGCAGCCAGAGTTTCCTGGGTCGGAATATCTCCACAACATGCCATCACAACATCCGGTTCTGTGCCTTGATCGTTGCTTGCCCACCCCCAGATGCCAAGACCTTCAGTACAATGCTTGATGGCATCATCCATGTCGAGATACTGCAATGCTGGTTGCTTCCCAGCTACGATTACATTCACGTAATTGCGACTACGTAAACAATGGTCGGTGACCGATAGCAGTGTATTGGCATCAGGAGGTAGGTAAACCCGAACGATTTCTGATTTTTTGTTGATCACATGATCAATAAAACCAGGGTCTTGGTGAGAAAAGCCGTTGTGATCCTGCCGCCAAACGTGGGAAGTTAGCAGGTAGTTGAGGGAGGCGATCGGTCTACGCCAAGGAATATGACGGGTCACCTTCAGCCACTTGGCGTGCTGGTTAAACATGGAGTCTATGATATGGATGAATGCCTCATAGCAAGAGAAGAAGCCGTGGTGACCTGTAAGCAGATAGCCTTCTAGCCAACCCTCACAGGTGTGTTCGCTGAGGATTTCCATGACATGACCATCACGAGACAGGTGGTCGTCATAAGAATACGTTTCTTCCATCCAAGTGCGACCTGTTGCCTCAAACACATCACTTAAGCGGTTTGAAGCTGTCTCGTCAGGACCCACGATCCGGAAATTGTGCATATTCCGCTTCATCACATCCCGCAGGAATTTACCCATAATCCGGGTAGCTTCTGCGACACCTGTCCCTGGTTTAGGCACATCAACTGCATAGTCCCGGAAGTCAGGCATCTTCAAGTCTCGCAGCAGTAAACCACCGTTGGCATGAGGGTTTGCACCCATGCGGCGATCGCCTTTGGGAGCTAGTTCAGCCAGTTCGTCAATCAGTTTGCCGTTCTCGTCAAAGAGTTCTTCTGGCTTGTAGCTTTTCATCCAGTCTTCCAGCAGTTTCACGTGTTCTGGCTTGGTTGCCATTTCTGAGAAAGGTACTTGGTGCGATCGCCAAAAACCCTCGGTTTTCTTCCCATCTACTTCCTTCGGACCCGTCCACCCTTTAGGGGTACGCATGATAATCATCGGCCAGCGAGGCAGCTTGGTAACGCCATTGGTGCGGGCATCCTGCTGGATAGCTTTGATCTCGGCAATAACAGTATCCAGGGTAGCCGCCATCACCTGGTGTACCTTTTCCGGGTCAGAACCCTCGACAAAGTAGGGCTTGTAGCCATAGCCAAGGAACAAGTTCTCTAAGTCCTCATGGCTGATGCGAGCCAATACCGTTGGGTTAGCAATCTTGTAACCATTCAGATGCAGGATTGGCAGCACTGCACCATCGTGAACAGGGTTGAGGAATTTATTGGAGTGCCAACTGGCTGCCAGCGGTCCAGTTTCGGCTTCGCCGTCGCCGACAATACAGGCTACAATGAGGTCAGGATTGTCGAAGGCAGCTCCGAAAGCATGGGAAACGGAATACCCAAGTTCACCACCTTCGTGTATTGAGCCTGGAGTTTCGGGTGCAACGTGGCTGGGAATTCCACCTGGGAAAGAGAACTGCTTGAACAGCTTTCTCATGCCCTCAGCATCTTGAGAGATGTTGGGGTAGAATTCGCTGTAACTGCCTTCCAAATAAGTGTTGGCGACTATGCCAGGACCACCGTGTCCTGGTCCCGCAATATATATCATGTCCAAGTCATCCCGCTTGATCACTCGGTTGAGATGGGCATAGATGAAATTGAGACCGGGAGTTGTACCCCAATGACCCAGCAACCTAGGTTTGATGTCATCTAATGTCAGTGGTTCTTTAAGCAGCGGATTTTTATATAGATAAATTTGCCCAACAGACAGATAGTTTGCAGCTCGCCAATAGGCGTTCATGAGCCGCAACTCTTCTGCACCCAGCGCTTGCAGGCTGGTGGATTTGTCTTCTGCTGACGGCTTCTGCTCTTTTGAAGGTGAGATCGTCATGATTTCTAACTCCTAGGCAAGATGTTAATTCAAAGATTGACTTGATGCAGAAATGGCAGATTTCATGTCTCTGTTAATAATTAACATTAGGTTAAGAATATACTAAGCTTTCTTAAAATTCCTGTTTAAAAACACATTTATATTGAGCATTTTAAATGGATTATACAACAATCTCAAATCACGCTACAAATTTCATCAATACCTGCTTATTACTGTACCTTTAATTAAAGCGGATAGAAAATTCATAGTAATCAATAATCCCAGATTATTCCTAATGATCTAGTTATAATATCTATCATTAGAAATAGTTTTTCTTTTTAGTAATTACCTAATAGCGTTGGTAAGCAACCAGTAGTTGCAATTAGTAGGTAGTTTTCACCCTACAGTTAGGTATTTTCAGTAATTCGCAATCCAAAACAACTATAGCAATCCTATTACATAGGTGAAAATTCCATAAATACACGTAGGGTGGGTACTGCCAGCCCTTTCAACGCGAACAGATGTACTAATAAGTCAATGACTAAAAGCT
>CAZZYE010000173.1:0-10709 GCA_964658145.1 uncultured Stigonema sp. | reverse complement strand
TAAAAATTAAAAATTAAAAATTTCTGTGTTCATGCGACAAAATCGATGGGGTTTGTAATTTTGAATGAGCGAATTTATAATTTTGGAGCAGAGGGAAAGCGAGTGACGAAAGAGCAAATTCTGCAATGGTTGCAGACATTTACAGCCGAAATAGAGCAGAACAAGGATTATTTGACTGAATTAGATGCGGCGCTCGGTGATGGAGACTACGGGAGCAATATGGATCGTGGTTTCAAAAAGGTCATGACTCAGTTGCCGAGTTTTGCAGACAAGGACATTAGCAGTATTTTAAAAGCGGTGAGTATGACCTTGATTTCGACAATCGGCGGTGCCAGTGGTCCTCTTTATGGTAGTTTTTTCCTGCGAGCAAGTACAGCCGTAGCAGGCAAGCAAGAACTCACTGAAGAGGATATGCTTGGGATGCTTCAGGCTGGGTTAGATGGAGTACTTCAACGTGGTAAGGCACAACTACGTGACAAGACTATGGTGGATGCGCTATCTCCTAGTGTAGCGGCTTTTGAGCAGGCTGTGCGTGAGGGTAAGGGTATGCTGTTCGCTATGCAACAGGCTGTAGTAGCAGCGGAACAGGGAATGAAGGACACCACGCCCATGATTGCTAAGAAAGGGCGGGCTAGCTACCTAGGAGAGCGGAGTGTGGGACATCAAGATCCAGGAGCGACTTCGTGTTATTTGATGTTGAAGAGTTTGTTAGACACCATCTAATAATGAGAACGCAGAGGAGAAAGGCTAATCGCCTCTGCTTGAATGTCTACAGGTTAATTCTTACAATAAATTAAGAAATTACTTATAAAGTAAGGAAGTTTTATGTCTATTGCCACAATTACTAGTAAAGGTCAGACAACTATCCCAAAAGAAATTCGAGATCTACTCAACTTACATACGGGCGATCGCATAAATTTCATCATCGAAGCCGATGGCAGAGTTTACATTCAACCATTGAATTACAAGGTAGAAGAATTGACTGGTATCCTTCACAATCCAGCCAGGAAACCAGTTTCTATCGAAGAGATGAATGAAGCAATTGAACAGTGTGGTGGAAACTTGCGATAAATAGGCGATTTAGAGAGGTTTTGACAATGGATGACTTGCTAAAACGGATCGCATTTGACCCAAAAGTGCTTGGTGGTAAACCTGTCATTCGAGGTTTAAGAATTTCAGTGGCGATGATTTTTGAACTCTTAGCAAAGGGAGCCACAACCCAGGAAATTTTGGAAGATTATCCAGAACTTGAACCTGACGATTTACGAGCAGCATTGCTTTATGCTTAGTATCTAGTAACTAAGGAAGAGATTCATGAGCGAGAAATTATTCCTAGTACGCCAGTATGAAATTTTTAGTCGATGTTAATTCTAGCGGTGCTTTGGTAGTTTGGTTAAGAACAATGGGTCATGATGTTGCTGCAGTTAGCGATCGTGACCCTAAAATGACCGATGAGGACATCCTAGATTGGGCAATTAGAGAACAACGAATCATCGTTACAACTGACAGTGACTTTGAGCAGATGATCTGGTTACAGAGCAAGCGTCACTGTGGGGTGTTGCGACTGGAAAATTTACCTCGCACGCTCGAGAATAACCTTACTAGAAGATGTATTAAATCGTCATAGTGAAGATTTGGCAAATGGGGCGATTGTGATTGCCCTCAAGAGCAAGTTTCGGATTCGTCGGCAACTCTCTGAATGAACAATTAGATCAGAAGTTAACATAAGAGTAAGTAAAAGAAATTCCCTTTATATTAAAACCCCGCCTGTGATACCGATTAGTCTTGACTCGTTAATCAGTGCAATTACTGGCATCGTCAATCCCACTGCTTTAATAAAAAACAAAGTTCAGCGCAATGAGACTGTCATCAAATTATTAAAGCAATTTAACCTTGACCCTGAGCATCCTCCAGCAGACTTTAGCGGTGTGTACGCCTACACTTTGGTAGAATACGGCGTAGGCAAACCCAAGCCATTCCTCGAACTTTTCCGGCAAGAAGAAATAAAATTAGCTTTTCGCAAAGCATTCGATCACAACAACCCCTCAATTCTCCTCTCTGAGGTTGAAGCTTTTCTTGATACCTATGCCTTGGGGGATGAAATCAAAAGCTTCGGAATTGACATGAGGCGAGAAGTAGCCGCCTTTGCCACTATCTTCATTGAGGTTGCTAAGCGCAGCCGCACACCTGCTGACGTGCTGATGAACCAGCATATAGGCTCTTTACATAAAACAATAGCAAGTATCCAAGAACAACTCAATAGGTTGCCAACACTGGAAGGCATGAGAACAGAGATGGCGCGGTTGGCAGCACAGAGTTATCCAGCACAGCAGACAGGTGTAGAGACGCGATTGATCGCGTCTCTACATGAAAAGAAATGTAGAGCAATAGCTCTTGCCCAGCAGATGCGAGGTTGGTTTGAAACCTTGGACTATCGCTTTGAAAAGTATGAAGTCTGGGAAGATGCATATTTTGAGTTTATTGTCAACATTCCAGTTAGACGTAATCGATATGACCGCATTCTCGTGCGTGGGATTGAAGGTGAGGCGGGACTGGGCGATGTGATGGCTTTGCGCTCCTCAGTGGAGGCGCAAAAAACAGATGAAGGCTGGTTGGTGACGGCACGGCGTATTTCACGAGCGGCGCGTGATGAAGTGGAAAAAGAGGAAAATCGTCACCTTGAGTGTTATACTTTTGACGAACTTATAGATCAGGATGCTGACTTTAGCGGTTATCTCGACTGGCTAGAGGCTGAAGTCAGACGCCGGGAAATTGACAAAAAGTATGTGCCTTTAGCCTGTACTAAAGAAGAGCTTGACCCATTAAATCAGCGTCAAATAGGAGTCAGTCGTTATGATGAACGCGACGGCTGGATTGATGGTTATATCGACCTTTGGCTTGATGATCCAGCCAAGGAGCATATCTCAATTTTGGGAGAGTTCGGCACTGGCAAGACTTGGTTTGCTTTCCACTATGCTTGGACTGCATTGCAACGTTATTTGGATGCTCAAAAACGCGGAGTTGAACGTCCTCGTCTTCCTTTGGTGATTACACTGCGCGACTATGCTAAAGCACTCAATGTTGAGAATGTTTTGGCAGGTTTCTTTTTTACTCAACATAATATCCGCTTGAACAGCGAAGTTTTTGACCAACTCAACAGGATGGGTAAACTGCTGCTGATTTTTGATGGCTTTGATGAGATGGCGGCAAAGTGCGATCGCCAGCAAATGATTAACAACTTTTGGGAGTTGGCTAAGGTGGTGGCACCAGGTGCTAAGGTCATCCTCACTTGTCGCACCGAGCATTTTCCAGAAGCAAAAGAAGGACGGGCTTTGCTTAATGCAGAATTACAAGCGTCTACTGCCAATCTAACTGGTGAAACTCCCCAATTTGAAGTGCTGGAACTGGAGAAATTCAACGACGAACAAATCCGACAGGTGTTGTTGTTCCAAGCTGAACCTGCAACTGTTGACCAAGTAATGAGCAATCCTCAACTGTTAGACTTGGCACGTCGTCCGGTGATGACAGAGTTAATTTTGGAAGCATTGCCAGATATTGAAGCTGGTAAACCTGTGGATATGTCGCGGGTTTACCTGTATGCTGTGCGGCGCAAGATGGAACGAGATATTAAAGCGGAGCGAACCTTTACTTCTCTAGCAGATAAGCTCTATTTTTTGTGTGAGTTGTCGTGGGAAATGCTGTCTACAGACGAGATGAGCCTGAACTACCGACTTTTCCCTGACCGCATTCGTCGCTTATTTGGTTCCGTTGTTCGTGAGGAAAAGGACTTAGACCACTGGCATTTTGACATGATGGGTCAGACGATGCTCATCCGCAATGCTGATGGTGATTACACTCCGGCTCATCGTTCCCTGTTAGAGTTCTTTGTGGCATACAAGTTTGCTGCTGAACTGGGGGTGTTGGCTGATGATTTTACCGCATTGGCGCAAGCACAGTCGCATTTAGATGAAAGTGCTACACCTCAGGATTACACTTGGTCATCCTATTTCTACCGGCAGATGGATCGATCGCGGAATATTATGCCGATCCCACCGCTGAAGGGATTTGTCAGAGAAACTTTAGTGCAGCTTCGCAATAGTTTTGGGCAAGGACTACTAACGAAGGCAGTTATGGATTTGATTGTGCCGATGTTGGCAACGGATGTGGTAACGGATGTAACGGATGAGTTAACGGTAGGAATAACATATAAAGCATCCGCTATATCCGCTACAACATCCGTTGCCACATCTGCTACATCCGCGACAGAGGATGAGTTAACTGTGGGACAATCAGATCAAGCATCCGCTACATCCGCTACAAAATCCGTTGCCACATTATTACAAATTTTACAAAATACCTGCAATAAAACCGCATCTGAAGTGGGGTACGTCGGAGGAAATGCGGCAACACTGCTGGTGAAGGTTGATAAAACTGCCCTTGAAGGGAAAGACCTCACCCACGCTGTGATTAAAGGTGCTGATTTTAGTAATGCTAGCCTGTGCCGTGTCAACTTTGCCGAGGCGTATCTGGCTGATTCTTCTTTTACTCAAGCCTTGGGTACTGTCTTGTCAGTAGCATTCAGTCCAGACAGCAAAATCTTGGCTACAGGTGATGCTAGTGGTGAGATTTACTTCTGGAGCGTCAAAGATTATGAACGAATTTTAACCTTTAGTGGACACATTAATTGGGTGCGTTCAATTGCTTTTAGTCCTGATGGTCGTATTTTAGCTAGTGGTGGTGATGACCGAACAGTGAAATTGTGGAATACCAGTACTAGTCAATGCCTCCAAACTTTGCAAGGGCATACTCAGCAGTTACGGTCAGTTGCTTTTAGTCCTAATGGTCGCATTTTAGCTAGTGGTAGTATTGACCAAACAGTGCGATTGTGGGATGTTCAGACTAGTCGATGTCTCGATACTTGGGAAGGACATACTGATGAGATAAATTCAGTCACCTTCAGTCCTGATAGCAGCGTACTCGCTACCGCAAGTAGCGATCGGACTTTGCGCTTGTGGAATGTCAATACTGCTGAATGCCTTAAAACTTTACGGGGACATACTGATGGGATACTGTCAGTTACCTTCAGTCCTGATGGTCAAATCTTAGCTAGTAGCAGTATTGATCAAACAGTAAGATTATGGGATATTCACACTGGTGAATGCCTCAAAACTTTACAAGGACACCTTGATGCAGTACGGTCAGTCACCTTTAGTTTTGATGGTCGCATATTAGCAAGTGGTGGCACTGATCAAACAGTAAGATTATGGGATGTTCACACTGGTGAATGCTTTAAAATTCTTCAAGAGCATACTGATTGGGTCAGGTCAGTCACATTTAGTTCAAATAACCAAATCCTAGCTAGTGGTGGAGATGACCCAACGGCGCGATTGTGGGACATTAATACTGGTGAATGTATCAAAACTTTGCAGGGCTACCATCATGTAGTATCATCTGCTGCCTTTAGTCCTGATGGTCACACATTAGCCAGTGGTAGTAAGGATGGCATATTGAGGTTATGGAACACTAGTACAGGTAAATGCTTCAAGACTTTACAAGGTCATACCACTTGGGCATCGTCAATTACGTTCAGTCCTGACGGACAAATCTTGGCTAGTAGTGGGAGAAACCAGATAGTAAAACTTTGGGATGTGAATACTGGTCAGTGCCTCAAAACTTTAGAAGGAGATCGAGATCGGGTATCACCTGTTGCTTTCAGTCCTGATGGGGAAATCCTGGCTAGTAGTTTTGAAAAGACGATCAATTTGTGGAATGTCTCTACTGGTAAGTGCTTTAAAATTTTACAGGGTCACACCAGTTGGATAAGAACCCTTACTTTCACTCCTAATAAACAAATCCTAGCTAGTGGGAGTGAGGATAGGACAATAAAACTTTGGGATGTTAATACTGGTCAGTGCCTCAAAACGTTTCAGGGACACATTGATTGGGTGTGGTCAGCTCACTTCAGCCCCGATGGTCAAACTCTAGCTAGTAGTAGTGGCGATCGCACCGTAAAACTTTGGGATGTAAATACTAGTCAATGCCTCAAAACTTTGCAGGGACATACCCTTCCTGTCAGGTCAGTTGCCTTTAGTCCGAATGGTCGAATTTTGGCTAGTGGCAGTTATGACAGAACAATAAAACTTTGGGATGTCAATACTGGTCAGTGCCTCAAAACTTTACAGGGACACATGAATTGGGTAGTATCCATTTCCTTTAGTCCCGATGGACAAATTCTAGCTAGTGCCAGCGAAGATGGAAGTATTAAGCTTTGGGATGTTAAACCAGGTGAGTGTGTCAAAACACTCAGATCCGAAAGACCCTATGAGGGCATGAATATTACAGGGGTAACGGGTTTAACGGCAGCAGAGAAAGCTTCGGTGAAAGCTTTAGGGGCGGTGGAAGATGGGCAACGGATGAGATAACGGATGTAACGGATAAGAAAATTGCGTGGTGGGTACAGGGGCGATCGCCTGATTAGGATCGGGATTTTAACCTTCAATTGGAGGTCTTAATATCTGGACTTTGATTCCGAAAGTCTCAGCACTTATCGTCAGACCTGCGTCAGATGTTACTAGACACAAGTCATTTTCAGCAGCAATTGCTAGATCTAGGGCATCCAAAGTACGCAAGGGTGTTTCAAACCGACTAATCCACTCACGCGCTCGTTTGTAGTGAACTGGCTTCAACTCAAGAAGGGTATAAAAACCATTGTCTAGATCACTTCTGAGTTTCAGCCAAGCGCGTACAATTTTCCTGGATTGGCACGGTGACCCCATTGTATTTACTAACACAATCAAGCTTAATAAAAACTCTCGCTTTAGATGCTCTATTTTGATGATGTTATTAACTAATATTAAGCGTTCATATCAATCACTAGATCACTGGATAGCCTCGGAAGTTCCGGGGTTTTTCTATCATGACTGACCATAAACTAACCAAAGAAGAAATTCTTATCGTATTGGAAACGGCAAGGGTAATAAAAAGCGACGCCCTAGAGCTAAGTCTTAAGGCTGCCGAAATAAGGCGTCAGTGTGCCGAGACAAGACGCGAGGCTGTTGAACTCAGGCAGAGACATAATAGTGATTTTTTGAATTTTTAACCTCAAACATGAATCAATATTTTAGGCTCTAAACTCGCTCTACAACAGGTAATTATAATCTTGTTAACAGGTTAAATTTAGTCCGTGCTGTGCTTGCTTATTAAATCTTCCACAAGCCGACGGGCAGAATAATAATTACCGGGCAGCCCAGAGATATTTTTGGAACACCAATCAACTGACCTACCAGCTTCTAAAGCAGTTTTTACCGCCTCCCATAGCAGGCGATCGCGCACTTCCGCGTCAGAAGTTTCAGGCTGAAACTCTTGGTTTAGCGTGGTTTCAGAGGAGTTTCTTAGCTCAGACTGTAACTGCTTCTGTAGCTGCGCTACAACTTCATTATTAGCTGATTGAAGCTGATTTTCTGTCAGTTTGAAACTGGGCTTCCAACTGGATAAATCTGGAACTCTGGCAGGTTGATGCTGAACCATGCAACACCTGAAACCTTGAAACTCTAGCTCCTTCAAGACAGCAGAATAATACTGAAATTCTTCTGAGTCTTTCCTATACTTGTTTCTCAGAAATTTACAATGCTCTGTTGCAAAATCACCAAAGCGAACTGTAGTAAAGCATTCTTCTAAATCACTTTCACCCTCTAAGCCCCAGCTGGCTACATTCTCTCCTTGTGCCAAGGCAATCAATCTAATCCTGGCATCCCTAGCCACAATGATGATGTCCTTCATCAACTCCTTAGCACTGGGGACATTCTTGTTGATCAGCTTTCACTCATCACAAACAAAGTTTATTTGATGCGGTGTTATCCCCTGCTCCATCAGCTCATATCTCTTATGTACTCAGTTTCAATCCCAAGTAATTGCTCAACTGTGTTACTCATTGCTTCTGCCCAGTAAAAGGGAGCAATAGCGCTAGTATCTAGATAAATCAATAGCGCTCCTGTTCACGTACACTAATCACAGTTGTACTTAAAGATTCACCTTTGACTAGAAGCGAATCTCGAAATTTTCTCGTACTAGCTAACCACTGCTCCTTTTGTTGCAGTGGAACTAAGCGGGCTATAGCCGTTTCTTGCTCTAACAGAACCACTTCTTCTCCCTTGGCTACCCGCTCCAAAAGAGCTTTTAGGTTACGAGCTGCTTCCTCAACGCTAATTCTCAGCATTTCATCGATTTTTGAAATGTACCTTAATCCTATACTAAAGGTAACGGGTTTAACGACAGCGCCTAAAGCTTCGCTGAAAGCTTTAGGGGCGGTGGAAGATGGGCAACGGATGAGATAACGGATGTAACGGATAGGAAAATGGGGTGGTGGGTACAGTCTATCTGCTATATCTGCTCAAAAATCCGTTACATCTGGCTTATGAGGTTGCTAACCAGGCTTGAGCAATTATCACATGTATGTTCATATTTACGACATAATTTCAAACCTTACAAGTAAAAATCAAAAATGGGAGTTGAAAAATGAGCAACCCAAAAACAAATGAAGCAGTGAATACTCAACTGGTTGAGTCTTTGTTGCAAGTTATCCGCTCTCTCTCGTCAGCAGAACAAGCCTTATTAGAAGAAAAACTATTTAATGATATTCCTTACCCTTCAACGCTGGAACTGATACACCTTAGTGAAAAAGGTGGAGCCTTTGATGGACTGTATAATGAACCTGATATTTACACTCTTGAAGATGGAGAGCCTCTCTAGTGACGCTGAATAAAGGCGATGTTGTTCTGACTCAATTTCCATTCACCGATTTGAGTCAGACTAAACTGCGTCCTGCTGTAGTACTTTGGTTAGATACCACAAGAGATGAAATCACTCTCTGCTTTATTTCATCTCAAAATATCAACAACGTAACTTCAGAAGAGTTTGCTATAAATGACTTAGATAAAGAGTTTGCAAGCACTGGATTACGAGTTTCATCCAAGGTTAGGGTAACTCGAATCGCTACTCTGAACCACCAGTTGATTGTCAGACGCCTGGGCAAGCTTGGAACTCAGCATCTGCAACTGCTGAATGCAATTATAATCCAGGCATTTCAATTGTCTTAATGGATAAAAAACTTCTACAGTACATAGAGGTTAGTCTTCAGGTTGAAATTGGGTTAATAACCAAGCAACGACTTGGTTTTGATTCATTTGACGAGTACGCTTAAATGCTGACTCTAACAAGGAAATAGCTAATACTGGTAAGATCTGAGACTGCGTAATCCGCCGACTACCTTTATTCTCTATAGCAAAAGCAATGACTTGGACGTTTTGCACATCTACGATCCAGTACTCAGCTACTCCCAGTTCCTCATACAGCAGCCGTTTTTCACCTTTATCATCAGCCAATGATGTTTTAGCAACTTCAATAACTAAGTTTGGCGGTGGATATATATCTAAGTCAATGATGGAAGTTCCCCAAGGTATCACATTGGCATTTTCACCAATATAATAAGACACATCAGGCTGAGCATCATTATAGCCTGTTTTCCTGTACGTACAGTTATCATTACCATTTAAAGCGATGTTTTTAAGAGCCGCGTATATGCTAACAGCAACGATAATAATTGTGTGATCTCGTGAGTGGTCATTACCAACTGGTGACATTTCAATCCTCATCCTTCCATTATGGTAGTAGCCTTTAGCTTTTTCATACTCTGGTTTTTCAATCGCCTGGATATATTCATCCCAAGTAGCTACAACCCAAGTATCAGTAAGTATTTTTGTTTCTAGTTTACTCATAAATTACCTCTAATCTACCTCAACCAAGTGACTTAGTCCTATTCATCAAAGCGAATTCTCAGGATTTCATCGATTACTAAATGTATTTCAATAGAAGTTAATCTTCTGGTTTAAATTGGGCTAATAACCAAGCAACGACTTGGTTTTGATTCATTTGACGAGTACGCTGAAACGCTGACTCTAACAGGGAAATAGCTAATCCTGGTAAGATCTGAGACTGCGTAATCCGCCGACTACCTTTATTCTCTATAGCAAAAGCAATGACTTGGACGTTTTGCACATCTACGATCCAGTACTCAGCTACTCCCAGTTCCTCATACAGCAGCCGTTTTTCACCTTTATCATCAGCCAATGATGTTTTAGCAACTTCAATAACTAAGTTTGGCGGTGGATATATATCTAAGTCAATGATGGAAGTTCCCCAAGGTATCACATTGGCATTTTCACCAATGTAGAAAGACGCATCAGGTTGAGAATCGTCAAAGCCTGTTTTGCGATAGGTACAGTTATCCTTTCCATTTAGGGCAATGTTTTTAATAGCCGCATATATGCTGACAGCAACGATAATAATCGTGTGGTCGCTTGCGTGGTCATTACCGACTGGTGACATTTCAATCCTCATCCTCCCATTATGGTAGTAGCCTTTAGCTTTTTCATACTCTGGCTTTTCAATCTCTTGGATATATTCATCCCAAGTGGCTACAATCCAAGTATCAGTAAGTATTTTTGTTTCTAGTTTACTCATAAATTACCTCTAATAATGATGAGGTGTTCTGGTTTAATACTAATGATACAAGTTCAATTTTCAAGCGATCGCGCTGACTAAAATAATTAAAGACCTATCATCTAATCTTCCTCTTGCCTTGGCAAATCTAACAGCTTAAGCAATGCTTGCGCCAACTGTGTCAATCGCTTCGCTCAAATTAAAAATTAAAA
>CAZZYE010000172.1:0-10715 GCA_964658145.1 uncultured Stigonema sp. | reverse complement strand
CCGTCCTATGAACTGGGCGGGCGCTTATGCCCACCCCACAATATTGGATAATTTATTTGTTGGAGTTCCCTTATGCGTGAGAACTGCTGCCTAAACAACATCAGTCATCAACCTCCAGGTCTGCATCCCAAATGGCGATCGCATCGAAAAGAGATCGCTATTTGGGGTACCATTCAACTTAATCGCAAAATTAATGCAGCGATTTGCTATTTGATAAACAGCATCTGCTGATACTTGGGCAAGGGCCAGAGATCATCCGGCACTTCACCTTCGAGGGCATCCGCATATTTGCGAACTTGATCCATCATCGGGCGGATCGTTGTGGCGCAGTACTGCATGTGTTCTTCGAGCGTGGTGAAATTATGGTTGCCGATCACATTGTCTAACTCTCTGACTGTATCCATCATCTGCTTTGTCAAAGAAGCTATCGTATTTGCACTTTCCTGCTCAAACTCTGACTCAATACCGATTTGTCTCAGGTTGGTAATACTTGTAGAAAGCACTGACAAGTGACGGCGTGCCGCAGGAGAAATCATCGTTTTTGCCATACTGATCACGAGCTTGGCTTCCATCTCAATCACCTGAATGTACTGCTCTGCATACACATTAAAGCGGCTTTCAAGTTCAGAAACAGACAGCACTCCCGTTGTTTTAAATAGTTCCTGAATATACGGCTCTTTCAAGATTGGCAACGCATCGGCGGTAGTGGGCAGGTTCAACAGCCCTCGTTCTTTAACCGCCATTGTGTGCCATTCTTCAGAGTAGCCATTGCCACCAAAGACAATGGCGCTATGATCCTCCATGATTTTTTTCACAACGGCATATGCAGCAGCATCCAGATCTATCCCATTTGCCAACTCAGCTTCTAACTGGTCTGCCACCCATGTGAGTGAATCGGTCAAAATCGTGTTCATGGCTACTAGCGGACCAGAGACTGATTGGTTAGACCCGACTGCCCGGAATTCAAAGCGGTTGCCCGTGAAGGCAAAGGGCGAAGTGCGGTTGCGATCGCTCGGATCTCTGTTAATTTCTGGCAAGGTGGGTACACCCAAACTCATCATGCCACCGGGAGTAGAGCTTGGGATCTCTCCGTGCTTAATTTGGTTAAACACATCTTCTAGCTGTTGACCCAGGTAGACTGAAATGATGGCGGGAGGTGCTTCATTGGCACCGAGTCTATGGTCGTTACCAGCAGTTGCCACCACGGCTCGCAGCAATAGTCCATATATGTGAACCCCTCGAATCACCGCCCCGCAAAACAGCAAAAATTGCAGATTTTCATGAGGATTATCCCCAGGATCAAGCAGGTTGCCTTGAGTGGCATTGCTCACTGACCAGTTCACGTGCTTCCCAGACCCGTTAATGCCTGCAAAAGGCTTTTCGTGCAGCAGACAGATGAAGCCGTGTTTCTTCGCGGTGTTCTGGAGAATGGTCATCGTCATCTGCTGGTGGTCGCTAGCCACGTTTGCCGCTTCAAAAAATGGGGCAATCTCAAACTGACCGGGGGCAACTTCGTTATGTCGGGTTTTTGCGGGAATCCCCAGTCGATACATGCGCTCTTCCACATCTTGCATGAAGACTTGGACGCGCTCTGGAATCGCTCCAAAATAGTGATCGTCAAATTGTTGCCCTCTGGCGGCAGGTCGTCCAAACAAAGTTCTGCCCGTCAGCAAGATATCCGGGCGGCTGTGGGCAAAATGAGCATCCACTAAGAAGTATTCTTGCTCTGCGCCACAGCTAGAGTTAACGGTCGCCACTTCCGAATTCCCCAACAGTTTGAGCAGTCGGGTTGCAGCTTTGCTCATCGCCGCATTGGAGCGAAGCAATGGCAATTTCTTGTCTAGGGCTTCCCCTCTCCAAGAAATGAACACCGTGGGAATGTACAAAGTGACCCCGTTATCGGTTTCCATCACATAGGCATAGCTGGTGACATCCCATGCAGTGTAGGCACGGGCTTCAAATGTAGAGCGAATGCCACCATTGGGAAAAGATGAACCATCCGGCTCCCCTTGCACCAGCGCTTTGCCGGTAAATTCAGTGATCGCCGATCCGTCGCTTTGCACTGAGATAAAGCTATCATGCTTTTCGGCGGTGATGTTGGTCAGCGGATGAAAAATGTGAGCGTAAAACCATGCGCCCTTAGAAATCGCCCAGTTTTTCATGTCTGTGGCAACGATTTCTGCTACAGAAACATCCAGCTGACTACCTGTCTGAATGGTGCTCTTGATCAACTTAAACACATGTTTGGGCAGACGGGTCTGCATCACATGCAGAGTATATACGTCGGTTGCCCATAGTTCTTCTATGCGTGGGGAGATCATAGTTGTCTTTACTTTAGATGAGCATCTTGTAAGCAATATTCCGGACAGTTTTTTCTGAAGGCTGGAAGCCTTGATCTATCGTTCCCCCTTGGAGCCTGTAACTTTCATTCTCTGGTTGGGCAGCGCCCCATATCACAATTTTGTCCGGAGTATTAGTGAGCGAATGACTTCAGAATATCCTAACCATCCCTGATAGGTTCAAAAAACTCATAATTTATCAATATTTCCTGAGACTGAAATAATTCTCAACGAAGAGTGATTGCAATACAGTCAATCCAGTACAGAATTTTCATGTGCAAAAGTGTACTACTGTTCAGGTAAATTCTTTAATCAAATGAAGTAAGAAAAAATTTTGTTTACCCTAATGCCCAAGCGAACGAACCGTCATCCTAACTATGTCAAACGACACAATACTCCTACTTTAAATAACGAACCAATTGCTCAACAATTAACAGCCTTATTAACTCCAGCTATTCCTGCCCAAGAAAAATATTATAAGCAGTTAGGATTACGGGAGCGTATAATTAATTTGTCGTTGATGGTGCATACGTATTAACACTACTGTGGCGACAAGTTCCTTCACTACAAGAATTAACTCGTCTGTTGGCACGAGAAGATTTGTTAAGTACGTATGCAAAAATATTTATGTCCGAAGCATCCCACGGCGCCCATCCGTGGGATTGACTGTTAAGAGTTAAGAGTTCGCTGTTCCCTCTGAATACCTCAGTTTTGCTCTTGGCTGACATCAGAAAAAATTCTTTACACTACTTCATATGTACATAAAATAAACACTATAAACTTACATTGACAGGCAATGTCTAAACACAAAACTTATCAATTATTTGCTTATATAAAAATTGTTGATTTTGCCATAAAGATTTTTTATGATTAAAATATGAAAACTTTACAATCAAAATAAATATTTGAACGAAATTTCATAATTGCTTTAAAAATAGTAATTATCATAAGAAATTAAACTCGTCAGCAAGAGAGTTCAGCAAAGGAAACTCATTTTGATTTGCTAAAAAATAATTAAGAATCAGTCTTAATTGTTTTCCCAACTCTCATACTTAAAAAGAAACAAGGTCAGTACGTGTAAATAGACCTACACGCTAAGATTTACCAGAACTGAAACGCCTTGTTTTAAGTATGAAAGATGCTGCTTTTTTTCTATATGGCAACACAAAGTTTAGGAATAAGTCTCAAGAATGAAAGTAGCTTTCGCGTATTAGATGAGTCGCATCTTTATACAGATTTAAACGACGACTAAAGATAGTTAGGCAACACTTTTCAGCCTAATTATTCAGTTTAAAACATCAGGAAGATTAAGTGCATGAACACAACAAGTGAAGAGTCAGATATTAAGCAAAATATTCGGTTAGAAACCTTAATCGACACCTTGGTTAGTCAAATGCTAGAGGAGTCGAATCGAGGCAAAACAGGTTACTCAAAGTATCTCTGCATACATCAGATGTTTGAAGCTCTCTTAGAGCGATGTCTTCTCCTGTGGTCGCCGCCGCGCGAACGACAAGCCGCTGACGCGTCTACGCCTGACACAGTTGCTGTGATGGTGGGACTACGAGGAATTCTCAAGGCTGGAGGAACTTATGTTTGAATCACCTACGGTAGGGGCGAACGGCCGTTCGCCCCTACTTGAATACTGGAAGCAGCAGCTAGCAAACAGTCCCCCAGTTATAGAGTTACCCACCGACCGACCGCGACCGCCAGCGATGACTTACTCTGGAATTCGGCAATATCTAGAGCTACCCCAAGGCTTGACTGAAGCCCTCAAGGCACTCTCGCAGCGCCAAAATGTCACCCTATACATGACGTTGCTGGCAGCGTTCAAGATTTTGCTCTACCGTTATTAAGGTCAGTCAGACATCATTGTCGGCTCACCCATTGCTAATCGTAACTGCGACGAGACTGATGATCTGATTGGAGTTTTCGTCAACACTCTGGTTCTGCGCACCGACCTAGAAGGGAACCCAAGTTTCTTGGAATTGCTGAGTCGAATCCGAGAAGTAACCTTGGATGCCTACGAACACCAAGACCTGCCGTTTCAAAAGCTAGTAGAAGAACTGCATCCGGAACATTCCCTAAGCTATCATCCCCTGTTCCAGGTGATGTTTGTCTTCCAGAATACCCCTCAGGGGCAACTAGACCTACCACTGTCCCTAAGTCCCCAATCGGTGGAGAGTAGGGCAATACAGTTTGATTTGACCCTGCAACTACAAGAAACAGCGTCGGGTCTAAAAGGCTTTTTTGAGTACAGCACAGACTTGTTTGATGCTGCAACCATTGCCAGGATGGCAGGGCATTTCCAGATAATGCTTGCGGAAATTGTCGCGAATCCAGAGCGGCGAGTCGGAGAATTGCCCCTGCTGACAGCAGATGAACGGCAGCAGTTGCTGTTTGAGTGGAATCATACTCAGGCAGATTACCCGAAGGATACCTGTCTCCACCAACTGATTGAAGCGCAAGTCGAAAAAACACCTACGGCGATCGCAGTAGTCTTTGAAAACCAGCAACTCACCTACCAGGAACTGAACACCCGTGCCAATCAACTGGCTCATTATCTGCAATCCTTAGGTGTAGGACCTGATGTCTTAGTAGGAATCTGCGTAGAGCGCTCTCTGGAGATGGTGATTGGGCTGCTAGGTATCCTGAAAGCGGGTGGGGCTTATGTACCTCTAGATCCGGGGTATCCCCAAGAACGCCTAGCCTATATGTTGGAGGATTCTCAGGTTGCTGTGTTACTGACTCAACAGCAACTGGTGGACTCTCTCCCCCAGCATAGTACTCCCTTAGTCCTGCTAGACGCTGATTCGGAACACATTGCTCAACAAAGCCAGGAAAATCCCGTAAGCGGTACAAAAGCCGATCGCCTCGCTTATGTCATTTATACTTCAGGTTCGACGGGCAAACCTAAAGGCGTGTTAGTAAGCCACCATAATGTAGTTCGTCTGTTTAAAGCAACCGAGGCATGGTATAACTTCAACGAAACCGATGTGTGGACTCTCTTCCATTCCTATGCCTTTGACTTCTCAGTCTGGGAAATTTGGGGAGCCTTGATCTACGGTTCGCGGCTGGTTATAGTCTCCTACTACGTAAGCCGATCGCCTGAGGATTTCTACAACTTACTCATATCCCAACGAGTGACAGTTCTCAACCAGACCCCTTCTGCCTTTCGCCAACTCATCCGGGTAGATGAATTTTCAGGAACTGCAAAAGAACTGAACTTACGGCTAGTCATCTTTGGTGGGGAAGCGCTTGAACTACAAAGCTTAAAGCCTTGGTTTGAGAGACACGGAGACGAGTTTCCCCAACTAGTAAATATGTATGGGATCACAGAAACCACCGTTCATGTAACTTATCGTCCGCTAACAATAGCCGATCTTAAAAGCAACGGCAGTGTCATTGGTTCTGCGATTCCCGATCTAAAATTGTACATTTTGGATCAACATCAACAGCCTGTACCTATCGCCGTCCCTGGTGAAATGTACGTTGGTGGTGCTGGTGTAACTCAAGGCTATTTGAATCGACCAGAACTTACTTCGGAGCGGTTCATTCCTAATCCCTTTAGCAACTCCCCAGGGGAACGCCTATACAAAACTGGTGATTTAGCACGGTACTTGCCTAATGGAGACATTGAGTATCTAGGTCGCATCGATTATCAAGTGAAAATTCGTGGCTTCCGTATCGAGATCGGAGAAATTGAGACTGTGCTGTGCCAGCACCCTTCTGTGCGAGAGGTGGTGGTTATAGTTCGGGAATCCCTTGGTGACAAGCACCTCGTGGCTTATGTCGTCCCCAAAACAGAGCAAGTTCCCAACGATCTGGAATTGCGCCGCTTTCTCTTGCAGCAATTGCCCGACTATATGGTACCTGCGATCTTTACGATCTTGGAGGAGGTGCCGTTAACCCCCAACGGCAAAGTAGACCGACGTGCCCTACCAGCACCGGATGCCAACAGAAGTGGTTGCTTTGGCACTCGCGCACCCCGCACCCCCACGGAGGAGATCCTAGCCGCCATCTGGGCACAAGTTCTCGGTCTGGAATTTGTAGGCATTGACGATAACTTCTTTACCTTAGGCGGGCATTCGCTGCTGGCGACGCAAGTGATTTCTCGGTGTCGGCAAGCCTTTTGTGTAGAAATTTCGCTACAGATGCTGTTTGATGCACCGACGATCGCACTCTTAGCTGATGCGATCGCGAAGTTAAGCAACGCTTACGCCTTACGTTCGTCTGAACACCAGATTATTCCCCAAATCGAGAACCGGGAACAAGCCCCTCTATCCTTTGCCCAGCAGAGACTGTGGTTTTTGGAGCAACTAGAGCCAAATAACCCAACTTATCTCCTCCCGACAGCGCTACGTTTAACGGGCAGACTCAACGTGGGTGTATTGCAGCAATCAATAGATGCGATCGTTGCCGATCATGAAGCCCTGCGAACCAATTTTATTTCATCAGATGATGGCAGTCCCATACAGGTAATCGGCGATCCAAGGTCGGTCGAGATCATGTTGATTGACTTGACAGAATTGCCACATTGTGATATCTACGAACAAGCGCAAAGGCTCTTGAACCAAGAGGCGCAACGCCCCTTTGACTTAGCATCTGACTTGATGCTGCGAGCCACCTTGCTACAGATAGACCAACAAGAGCATATACTGCTTTTGGTCATGCACCACATTGCCTCTGATGGCTGGTCAATAGGTATCCTGTGGAAGCAGTTGGCAGCCTTGTATGAAGTAGGGGCGAACGGCCGTTCGCCCCTACACAATCCTCTGCCAAAACTGCCGATCCAGTATGCTGACTTTGCTGTTTGGCAACGCCAATGGCTACAAGGGGTAGGAGCAAACGGGTGTTCGCCCCTACAAACCCAACTAGACTACTGGAAAAACCAGCTAGCGGGTGCTAACCATGTACTGGAATTGCCCACCGACCGATCGCGACCGCCAGTCCAAACCTACCGAGGGGCGAAGCAATCTTTAATGCTACCCCAAACGCTCGCTGCATCGCTTAAAGCACTCTCACGTCAGGAAGGTGTCACCCTGTTCATGACAATGCTGGCGACATTTGGGACTCTATTGCACCGCTATACTGGGCAGGAAGATGTGAGCATCGGTTCTCCGATTGCTGGTCGCAATCGAGCTGAGATTGAAGGGCTGATTGGATTTTTTATTAACACTGTGGTTTTGCGGACTAACTTTTCAGGTCACCCTAGTTTTCGTTCACTGTTAAGTCGAGTTCGCCAGATGGCATTAGATGCTTATGCCCATCAAGACATGCCCTTCGAGAAACTGGTGGAAGAACTACAACTAGAGCGCGATACCAGCCGCAACCCACTGTTTCAGGTGTGGTTTAATATGCTCAACTTGAACGACATCCAACTGGAACTGCCAGGGCTAGATGTCGCAGCGATCGCCATGCCAGAAGCTGCTTCCAAGTTCGACTTAACTTTATATGTGAAAGAACAAACCGACTTAATCCAACTGGAATTAGTCTACAATACCGATCTGTTTGCACCAGAGCGAATGATGGAAATGCTCTCACAATTCCATCATTTGCTGATTCAGGTTGTAGAAAACCCAGATATCAGCATTGCTGCACTATCTCTAGTCACCCCTAAAGCCAAATTACTCTTACCAAATCCCCTCAAGCAACTTCCTCTGCAATGGGAACTCCCCGTCCTAACTAGCTTTAAGAAGCAAGCGCAAAGAGTACCACAACAAGTGGCGGTTGTGGATGCATTCGGATCTTGGACTTATAGCGAATTAGACCGAAGTGCAAACCAACTTGCTAACTATCTACTGGCGAATAACCTCAAGTCTCAAGACATTGTGGCTATTTACGGACACCGTAGTGCAACGCTGGTTTGGGCAATATTAGGCATTTTGGCGGCAGGTGCTGCTTTTGTAATTCTCGATCCGGCATATCCTGCTTCTCGCCTGATTGATTGCCTTGAAATCGCCCAGCCTCGCTTGACGCTGCAAATTCCGGCAGCAGGAGAATTGCCAACCGCTCTCCAAGAGTATGTAGATTTATCTGATAGTTGTCGTCTTGAACTTCAACTTGATTCAATATTGCAGCAATATGCAACGTCAGACCCAACAGTGACGGAACCGGATCGTTTAGCCTATGTCGCCTTTACTTCCGGGTCTACAGGAAAACCCAAGGGAATTAAAGGCACTCACAGACCCCTATCCCACTTTCTGCAATGGCATTGTCAAACCTTTGGGCTGTCAGACTCAGATAAATTCAGTATGCTCTCGGGTCTTTCCCATGACCCCTTGTTACGGGATATCTTCACGCCACTGTCGCTGGGTGCAACTTTATGTATCCCTTCGCAACAGGATATGGAGACACCAGGTCATCTGGCTGATTGGATGCGACGTGAACGAGTTAGCATTGCTCATCTCACACCAGCTATGGCACAACTGTTGACCACAAACACCGAAAGCAAAACAACAGACCTGCGTTATCTGTTTTTTGGTGGAGATGTGTTAACACAGCAGGATATACGCAGAATCCGGAATTTTGCTCCCCAAGCCACATGTGTTAATTTTTACGGAGCTACTGAAACGCCTCAGGCAATGGGTTATTTCATTGTCCCCAACAACTGCGATCGCATTTTCAAAGAGGCGATACCTTTGGGTCGAGGTATTGAAGATGTACAATTATTGGTTCTCACAAAGATGCTGCAGTTGGCAGGGGTCGGAGAGATCGGAGAAATCTATGTCCGTACCCCTTACTTAGCTCAAGGTTACATTGGTAGTGAGCAACTTACCCAAGAGAGATTTATTATCAATCCGTTGACCAATATTGCCGAAGATCGGCTTTATAAAACTGGGGATTTAGGACGCTACCTCCCAGACGGCAACATAGAGTTTCTCGGTCGTATTGACGACCAGGTTAAAATTCGTGGCTTCCGGATTGAACTTGGAGAAATTGAATCCCGACTTCGCCAACATCCCGGTGTGCAAGAGACTGTGGTAATTGCTCACTCTGATCTGAGGAGTGACAAATACCTAGTGGCATACGTCGTCCCTAAGCTTGAGCAAGTCTTGAAGACCAAGGAACTGCGAAGCTTCCTCTTGGAAAAGCTGCCCAACTATATGATTCCCTCTACTTTTGTAATGCTAGACGCTTTACCTATAACACAAAACGGCAAAGTAGATCGACTAGCACTGCCAGTGCCGGAACTTGTTAATCTGGAGGCGGAAAATACTTTTGTTGCCCCCCGCAATGAGTTAGAACAAGAGATGACACAGATTTGGCAACAAGTTTTAGGCATCGAACCTATTGGCGTCAGAGACAACTTCTTTGACCTGGGGGGGCATTCCTTACTAGCCGTGCGCTTATTCGCTCAAATAGAGAAGAAATTCGGCACAAAAATTCCCTTAGCTACCCTCTTCGCATCAGGTACTGTGGAGGATCTTGCTCAGATAATCTGCCAAAGGGAACTAGCAGTTGGTAATCAGGTTTTGATATCAGAAGCGGCTTGGAGGCAGGACAAATCAAAAACTTCTTGGTCATCGCTGGTAGAAATTCAACCCAACGGTTCCCAGCCACCTTTATTTTGTATCCACCCTCTTGGCGGCGAGATCCTGTGTTACCGCAATTTGGCTCTGCATCTAGGGTCACAATCAGTTTATGGGCTACAACCACAAGGGCTAGATGGAAAACAGCCGCCACTAACTCGGGTTGAAGACATGGCATCGCATTACATTCAGGAAATCCAGACCATTCAGCCCAATGGTCCTTATTTTCTAGCAGGGTATTCCTTTGGGGGCATAGTTGCCTTCGAGATGGCTCAGCAACTCCACAAGCAAGGTGAGAAAGTGGATTTTCTCGTTCTGCTTGATACTTGTCGTCCTGGTTCTACCAAGCGATCGCCATTCCTGAAGCGAATTTTCTTGCATCTAGATAATGTTTTACAACTAGGACCTGCCTACCTTTGGCGAAAGGCTGTGAGTTGGAGCAATTACAGCAAGTACCTTCTCACACACAGATACAAGCGTCACTTGAATGTAGCGCTTGATTTATGGAATGTCGCCCATAATTTACCTGATACTGACAAACACTTAGCCATTATAGACGCTAACGTGCAAGCTTTAGACAAATATATCTTCCAAGCTTACCCTGGTCGCATAACCCTCTTACGGACTGAAGATCAGAATCGGGACGACGCTGTAGGTATGCAGTACGATCCTCAATTCGGCTGGGGCGATCTAGTCGCAGGCGGAATAGATATCCATTACGTTCCCGGATCTCACCTTTCCCTGCTTAAAGAACCTTATGTACGGGTGGTGGCAGAAAAATTGCAGGCTTGCTTAACTTAAGCCCATAAAGTATAGCAGTCCTATTTGATTTATGGACAAGGGGGAC